>JACMOJ010000484.1 GCA_014378085.1 Burkholderiales bacterium
AATGTTTCCGCACCTGTCACGAAAAGCGCACCAGACGACTGCGACGTAGACGATTGTTTAGTAATCGTCGCACCCCCCGACTACGATGATGACCCTTTCTGGTTTGACAACATTATTATCATCATTGTCACCCCGCCTGATGATGGAAACAATTGTGCCGGCGGCGTTGCATCAATAGCTACGCTCAAGCAGACTTGTCCTGCGGCCCCGCGCTGTACGCCCGAAAAAATGCTCGAAAGGGCACAATGCAACGTGAACGCAGAAAGAACGTTTGCGAACAACATATACGATTGTCTAGCCAACCCACCTCCGATAAGCCTTGGCGGGCTTTCTGCATGCATAATTAGGGCCAACATTGAAAAGTTTTTCACGCAATTGGGCTGTTCTTCCCTGTACCCAGAATGCGGCTAATCCAAAACGAGTGGAGGTAAATAGTTGGACTATTTTTCTAAGCCCAAGACTTTGATTTTGACCAGACGCATTCTGAGCACGCAGAGGCAGTCGAAGGAGTCCAACGAAATTGAATTCAAAGTCTGGCGGCTAGAAAGAGAGACCTCAGCGAGCGAGTTGCAGTTCACTACGTACCTGTGCGGCAACTCGCTTCTGGGAATCCCGTCCATCGTACAAGGGTTTGACGACATGGATGCGCTCGCCAAGTGTATTCGTGAGATCGATACGTTCCTGATGGCATATCTTGTTGCGTTTGATCTGACCTTTGAAAACTCTCTCCCGTATACCTATCTGAGCGGGAGTGCTTTTTTTGACGACACCCAGCTCGAACTGCGCGGCATGATGGAACAAAACAGGCGTGCGGGAGACAAACCCTCGTAATTCGGTAAGTGATACGAAGTTTGAAGTAAGCCGGGCTTTGCTTACATTGCGGCAACGGATGGTGTAGTTTTCTGAAGGCGAATTTCAAAGTGGTAAAACACAACGCCGCTTTTGAGCGGCGTTGATTATTCACGCTGATTCGGAGAAGATCTCTTGTCTTCTTCTGGCACGGGGAACAGTATTTTCGTGCCGGCCTCATCAAGTCCACGGCGAAATCGATGAGTTACGACGGACTGGATTCCATGCCAAGCTAAAATAGCGGAGCATTTTTGGATGATCGCAGAAATCAGACGTGCAATAGGGACGGGCAGTTTCAGGCAAAAACTCCTGAAGAAGACCGTCAATAAGCGAGTTTGTGAGAAATCTGCTTATTGCGAACGCGGTAGACAAACTGTCACCGCCTGCCCCTGCATATGTCTTTCGAGCAGGCCCCGCTTCTCGGCGTCTTCCAAAATCTTGCCAAACGCTTTGTAGCCGTAAGCAGATTCGACGAAGTCAGGCCGTCTGCGTTTGAGTGCGATCTTTACGTTCGAGGCGTGCACCGCGTCAAGGTCTTTTTCACTCATCAACGCTTCAACCGTGTCCACCACCAACTCGATTGCCTCCAGCCGGCGTGCGTCATCGGTCGCATCCTGCGCCGAAACATCATCAGTCGCGGCTTTCTTGTCGGGCGATCGTTTGGCCTGCTGCTTTTTCGCGTTCGCTTCGCCGACCTTTTTAGCGGTGGCTTTTTTGCGCGCTTCTTCTGCCTTGACCAAATCGTCGTAAAAAATGAACTCGTCACAGTTTCCGACCAGCAAGTCCGATGTCGAGCTACGCACCCCAACACCAATAACGATCTTATTGTTCTCGCGAAGTTTGCTAACGAGTGGCGAAAAATCCGAATCACCGCTGATGATGACAAACGCATCGACGTGCGCCTTGGTGTAACAAAGGTCGAGCGCGTCCACCACCATCCGAATATCTGCCGAGTTCTTGCCGGATTGCCGAACATGCGGGATCTCGATTAATTCAAACGCCGCCTCGTGCATGCTGCGCTTGAAGTCTTTGTAGCGCTCCCAGTCGCAGTACGCTTTCTTCACCACGATGTCGCCCTTGACCAGAAGGCGCTCGAGTACTTTGCGGATGTCGAACTCAGCGTACCTTGCATCGCGCACGCCGAGCGCCACGTTCTCAAAATCGCAGAACAAGGCCATGTTCTGAATTTCATTGCTAGCGGTAGATGCCATGGGTGCCTTTTTTAACAGGTGGGTGTGAGCAAAGGGTGAGCGGTGACGAAGATGCTACAAGGATTGATGCGGTGGTGCCTAGCGCGCGGCTTTGTACATCGCTAGTGCCTTGTCACGCTGAACCGCGTGATCGACGACCGGTGCCGGAAAGTCGCGGCCGATTACAAAGCTAATGGCTTGGCCTTGAAGTGGTGGCAGCGTCCAAGGGGCGTGGATAAATTTGTCGGGTACGTTGGTGAGTTCGGGCAGGTACTTGCGAATGAATTTCCCCTTTGGGTCAAAGCGCTCGCTTTGCGTGATGGGGTTAAAAATCCGAAAATACGGTTGCGCATCGCACCCAGTAGAACCCGCCCACTGCCAGCCGCCGTTGTTTGCGGAAAGATCGAAATCGTTGAGGTTGTCCGCAAAGTATTTTTCGCCCCAGCGCCAATCGACCAGCAAATCCTTAGTTAGAAAACTTGCGACAATCATGCGTAGCCGGTTGTGCATGTAGCCGGTTTGATTAAGCTGCCGCATGGCCGCATCAATAATCGGATAGCCGGTGCGCGCTTCGCACCAAGCGGCGAATAGCGCCTTGTCGTTCTCCCAAGCGAGATGGTCGTATCCAGGCTTGTAGGCGTTAGTTGCCGCGTGCGGTGAATGCCATAAAATTTGGAAATAAAAGTCACGCCAAATTAGCTCGGAAAGCCACGTCTCTGCGCCAATATTTTTGCGCCGCAACGTTTCCGCGCGCGCGATGGTTGCTAATTCCCGGATCGCGATGGTGCCAAAACGGTTGTGCGTGCTGAGATAGGAAACGCCTTTGACCGCAGGGAAGTCCCGCGCATCTTTATAATCTGCCATGCGATCAATGAAGTCATCGCGTAGTTGTGCCGCACCTGTCATGCCGCAGGTCAGTATCGATTTGATGTTGGTTGTCTCAAACCCCATCGCGGCCAGCGATGGCATCTGGTTTGGAAAGTCGATCGGTGCCAGTCGATCAAGGCGTTCTTCGCTGGGGAATGGTTCTAAGTCGGCGTCGCCGACTTTCTTCAGCCACGCGTTTTTGTAAGGCGTAAACACGCTAAACGGCTTTCTTGCCAGTGTTAGCACCTCATCCTTCTCAAACACCACCGTGTCCTTAAACGCGTCAAAGCCGATGGAATGTTTGTTGAGAGCGGCGGCAACGTCGCGGTCACGGGCGATTGCGGCGGGCTCGTAATCGGCGTTGATATACACGGTGCCGACGCCGAGCTCTGCGGCAAGTTTTGGAATCTCTGTTCGTGCCGACGCGTAGCGGACAATTAGCCCGCCGCCGCTTGCGGTGAGTCGCTGATGTAGTTCTTGCAGCGATTCCCAAATAAATTCGACCCGTCGATCTGCCTTCGACGGGAGTAAATCAAGGATGTCGCGATCAAAGATAAACGTGCAAAAGACGCGCCCGCCCGATTCAAGGGCGTGATAAAGACCGGCGTTATCCGCAACACGAAGATCACGCCGAAACCAGAACAAGACATTTTTCATAGAAGAGTTGCCGCCGATGGGTTACAAAAACATGACGCAAAGGTGAACGCAATAACGAACGCGATGCCCGCAGCAAATTGCTAGCGTCGCGAGTGGGTTTCACGTAAAATTTCATTTTGATGGATTGCATCAATCTTACCAACCACTTTTTGATCGCCATGCCCGGCATGGCTGACCCGCATTTTTCTAAAACGCTCACCTACATCTGCGAGCATTCGGAAAAGGGCGCGATTGGGTTGGTTATCAATAAGCCAATCGACATTACAGTTGGCCACCTATTTGAGCAGGTTAATATCGCCTTAGAAGACGACGCTGTAAGGCACGACGCCGTTCATTTTGGCGGCCCCGTCAAAATCGAGTGTGGCTTTGTCTTGCATCAGCCGTTGGGGGATTGGAACTCGACGCTGCGGATCGACGACGATATCGGCATGACGACCTCAAAGGATATTTTGGAAGCAATCGCCCGCGGCGAGGGACCCGGTCGTGTTCTGGTCACGCTAGGTTATGCGGGCTGGTCGCCGGGCCAGCTTGAAGAAGAGATCAAGCGCAACGGGTGGCTGACCGTTGAAGCGGATGCAAAATTGATTTTTGACCTTCCCGCTAAAGACAAACTGCTGGCGGCAATGCAAAAGCTAGGCGTACATCCCGCAATGTTGTCGGGCGCGGTGGGGCACGCTTGAGCAGCGCCGTACGCTTGATACACAACCTTGCGCTCCCCGAGCATGCAACTGTCATGGGGTTTGATTTTGGTGAGAAGCGCATTGGCGTGGCGACGGGAAACTTGAGCATCGGATTAGCCTCGCCATTAACGACCATCCACGCGGCGTCGAATGTTGAGCGCCTGGCCGCCGTCGCAAAACTCTTTCATGAATGGCAACCCGCCCAATTTGTGGTGGGACAACCGCGTCATGCTGATGATCAGCCGCACGAAATCGCTCATCTGGCAAAAAAATTTGGCAATCGCCTGCAAGAAAACTTTAAGCGCCCGGTGGTTTATATCGATGAGACCTTAAGCTCCACCGAAGCATCACGTCAGTTGGTGGAGCGCGGCATTACCGGACGCGAGCAAAAAGACAAACTCGATGCTTTCGCGGCGGCGGTAATCTTGCAGTCATGGATGAACGAATACGCACTTCAAATGCAAGGAAATGCAAACCATGCAGCTTGATGCGGAACAGCTGATTAACGTGTTGGCCGAAAAAATCGGTGATGCCGCCGCGGATATTGGCGTCGTTGGCATCCATACCGGCGGCGCGTGGGTGGCGGATAAGCTCGCCGCGAAGATCGGTGCAGCGCGGGTCGGTCGAATCGCGGTCACTTTGCATCGTGACGACTATGCAACCCGTGGCTTGCACCCGCAGAAGAATACAACCGAAATTGGTTTTGATATTGAGGGCCGCCACATTCTGCTCGTGGATGACGTTATTCAATCCGGGCGCACGATTCGTGCTGCACTAAATGAATTGTTTGACTTTGGCCGACCCGCCAGCGTCAAGCTCGCTGTACTGGTGGACCGTGGCGGCAGAGAGCTGCCGATGCAGGCGGATTACGTCGCGATCACGATGCCACTAGAGGGCGCGCAACAGCTTGAACTCACCAACGCGGGCGGCGTGCTGCGATTTGAAATTCTTGAAGGCTAAAGACTGCATACGAAGGTAGACCGGATGTTGACTGCAAACCCCCAACTAACGCCTGACAAAAAACTCCGACACCTGCTCACCACTGAGGGGTTGCCAAAAGCGATTATTGAAAACATCCTCGACGCTGCGGATCAGTTCGTTTCAGTGGGTGATCGTGAGGTCAAAAAGGTGCCGCTGCTGCGCGGAAAATCCGTCTTCAATTTATTTTTCGAAAACTCCACGCGAACCCGTACCACGTTTGAGATTGCCGCGAAGCGGCTGTCCGCAGATGTCATTAACCTTAACATCGGTGCGTCGTCGACTTCAAAAGGTGAATCGCTGGTGGACACGATCGATAACCTGATTGCGATGGATGCCGATATGTTTGTGGTCCGGCATGGGCAGTCTGGCGCGGCGCACCTAATTGCCAAACACGTCAACGCCATGAGTCCGAATGTGGCGGTCATTAATGCAGGAGACGGGCGCCACGCCCATCCGACCCAAGGCCTGCTTGATATGTATACGATCAGGCACTACAAAAAATCGTTTCACAACTTAAGTGTCGCCATCGTCGGCGATATTCTTCACTCGCGGGTAGCGCGCTCAGGGATTCACGCGCTGACCACGCTCGGCTGTCCGGATGTCCGTGTGATTGGACCAAAAACGTTGATCCCGGCGGAATGCGAACGCATGGGGGTGTCGGTGCATCACGACATGAAGCGCGGCATCGAGGGGTGTGATGTTGTGATGATGTTGCGCCTGCAAAATGAACGCATGGAGGGCCCACTGCTGCCGAGCGCGCAAGAGTTTTTCAAAAGCTACGGGCTGACGGCGGAAAAACTCGCGCGGGCCAAACCGGATGCGATTGTCATGCACCCGGGGCCGATGAATCGTGGTGTTGAAATTGAATCAACCATTGCCGACGGCAGACAGGCGGTGATCCTCCCGCAAGTCACGTTTGGTATTGCGGTGCGGATGGCGGTGATGTCGATGGTTGGTGCAGGTCGGGGAGAGTCGGCATGAAGCTAGAGATTCGCAACGGCCGATTAATTGATCCCTCTGTTGCTGACGACAGCCACGAAGGCCGCGCCAATTTGTACATTGAGGATGCGCTCATCTTGTCTGTCGGAAATACGGCGCCGGATGGTTTTGTGGCGGACAAAATTATTGATGCGGCGGGTAAGGTTGTTGCCCCCGGACTGGTGGATTTGTGCGCACGTTTGCGCGAACCAGGTTATGAACATAAGGCAACGCTGGAGTCGGAACTGATGGCCGCCTCAGCCGGCGGTGTTACCTCGCTGGTGTGTCCACCAGATACAGAGCCGGTGTTGGACGAACCAGGTTTGGTGGAGATGTTGAAGCGTCGCGGTTGGACGCTGAACCAAGCGCGGATTTATCCGCTTGGTGCATTAACTGCTGGTTTGAAAGGCGAAAAATTATCGGAAATGCTCGAGCTGACCGAGGCGGGCTGCATCGGATTTTTTCAGGCCGACCGGCCGATTGTTGACACCAGTGTTTTGTATCGCGCGATGCAATATGCGGCTACCTACGGCTTCACCATTTGGCTCCGACCGGAAGATGCGTTTCTTGCGCGCGGTGGCATCGCGCACGACGGTGAGGTAGCCTCAAGGTTGGGCCTTGCCGGAATTCCGTCGAGCGCGGAGACAGTCGCAATCGCCACCATTGCGACTCTGATGCGCGAAACCGGGGCGCGGGTACATCTGGCGCGACTCTCGTCGGCATCAGGTGTGGAACTGGTCCGCCGTGCGAAGGCAGAAGGCCTGGCCGTGACCGCCGACGTGGGCATTCATCACTTGTTGCTCACCGATCGTGACATCGGCTACTTTGATTCACAGTATCGTTTCTCGCCGCCGCTTCGTTCACCGTCGGATCGTGATGCGTTGTCCGCTGGCGTGATCGACGGCACCATCAATGCCATTTGCTCGGACCACACCCCGACCGACGACGATGAAAAAAATGTGCCATTCGGTGAGGCAACACCCGGCGCGTCGGGTCTTGAAATGCTGCTGCCGCTCACGCTGAAATGGGCGGAACATGCAAACGTTGCGCTACCAACCGCCTTGGCGAGAATCAGCACACACGCGGCGGACGTGCTCGGTAAGTCGCAGGGGCGTGTTGTGAAGGGAGCACCGGCGGATGTTTGTGTGTTTGATCCCCGCGCCTTCTGGGCGGTCACGCGCGAGACGTTGGTATCGCAAGGCAAGAACACACCCTATCTGGCGCGCGAAATGCAGGGCAAGGTCACGCACACTATTTGTGCGGGGCGGCTCGTCTACACGGCATAAACTTACCAGCTTGTTTTTATGTTTCACACCACAACGCATTTGATTGGCACGCAATGAATACACTACTTGACTTCACCGGGCTGCCAAAATTTAAGTTGTTCACACCAGACCTTGTAAAGCCCGCCATCGACGAGTTGATTGCGGATGCGGAGCGGGTGGTCACACAGGTGACGGCTTCCGGCGAATTGCCGACATGGGCAAATGTCGTCACGCCGATTGACGATGTGACCGAGAAGCTGGGGCGTGCATGGGGTGTCGTGGGTCATCTGAATGCGGTGGTCAATTCGCCAGCGCTGCGAGACGCCTACAACGGCATGCTGCCAACCATCACACAGTTTTGGAGCCAGCTTTCGCAAAACGAGGCCCTATTTGCTAAATACAAGCAAATACGGGCGTCTTCGAGCATTTCTGTATCAAACGGCACGCCAGTAGGCAACTTTAATGATGTTGCAGTTGCGCTTACCGCCGGGCAAATGCGTTCGCTCGATAACGAGATTCGCGATTTTCGTTTAGGCGGGGCGGAGCTCAGTGCTGGCGAGAAGGCGGAGTTCCAAGCGATCCAAGAAGAGCTCTCCACGTTGATGTCGAAGTTCAATGACAATGTGTTGGACGCAACCAATGCGTTCGGGCATGTGATTGTTGATGAATTGGAATTGGCGGGCTTGGCGGAGGACGCCATCGAGGCCGCTCGACAGTTAGCCGAAGCCGATGGCCAAGCCGGTTGGAAGTTCACATTGCAGGCGCCCTCCTATATGCCAGTGATGCAATACGCCAACAACCAAGCCCTGCGGGAGCGAATGTACCGCGCCTATGTCACGCGCGCGTCCGAGCTCGGTGCCAACGCGGAGTGGGACAACGGCGCGGTAATCAAGCGCATTCTTGCGCTGCGTAAGGCGTCGGCGATTTTGTTGGGTTACAACAACTACGCGGAAGTCTCACTGGCAGCAAAGATGGCGGAAACGCCTAACGAAGTGGTCAATTTTTTAAATGAAATGGCTACCAAATCGCGTCCGTTTGCGGAAAAAGATTGGCAAGCGTTACAGGCGTTTGCGCGCGAGCAACTCAATATGGCTAACGTGAATGCGTGGGATGTTGGTTACGTTTCTGAAAAGCTGCGGCAACAGCGATATGCTTTTTCGGATAACGACGTTAAGCAATATTTCCCAGAGGGTAAAGTCATCGCCGGTCTGTTTCGCGTCGTCGAATCTATTTACGGTGTGGTCTTTAACAAAGCCGCCGCAGAAACGTGGCACACCGATGTGCAGTTCTACGATGTGCGTCATAAGGACGGAACACTGATTGGCCAGTTTTATTTTGATTTGTATGCGCGCGACAACAAACGCGGCGGCGCGTGGATGGATGATGCGATTAATCGACGTCACGTACACGGTAAGTTGCAGCACCCGGTCGCTTTTATGACCTGCAATTTCCCCGCGCCGGTGGGCCGGGGTGATCAACAGCGTCCTGCGTTATTCACGCACGATGATGTCATTACGTTGTTTCACGAATTTGGCCATGGGTTACATCAACTGCTTACCGAGGTCGATGAGTTGGGCGTGTCTGGCATCAATGGCGTGGAGTGGGATGCGGTTGAGTTGCCATCGCAGTTTATGGAGAACTTCTGCTGGGAATGGGACGTGCTGCGACATATGACCGCGCATGTTGAAACAGGCGAGCCGCTGCCGCGAAGTTTGTTTGACAAGATGATTGCGGCGAAAAATTTCCAAACGGGGATGCAGTTTCTGCGCCAGATTGAGTTCGCACTGTTCGATATGCAATCGCATACTGACTTCGACCCGACGGGCGAGCCGATCATGGCGCTTGTGCAGCGCGTTCGTGAGCAAGTTGCGGTGGTGCAGTACCCGCATTTCAACCGTATGCCGCATGCGTTCGGACATATTTTTGGCGGCGGTTATGCGGCGGGTTATTACAGCTACAAGTGGGCGGAAGTATTGTCGGCCGACGCCTATGCCGCGTTTGAAGAAAGCGGTGTCCTCAGCCGAGAGACGGGCGATCGGTTTAGGCGGGAAGTGCTGGCGCGAGGCGGTAGCAGGCCCGCCATGGAGTCGTTTATTGCGTTTCGTGGGCGCAAGCCAGAAATCGAGCATCTGCTTCGGCACAATGGGATGAAGTTAGCCGCTTAGCCAAAGCTTGTTAGATGTATGTGGCGCACGGCGCAAGAAAGCTGCCGTTCCCGCGCAGGCGGGAA
>JACMOJ010000485.1 GCA_014378085.1 Burkholderiales bacterium
CGCCAGGCTACTTTGCAGTGATCACAGAGCAGGCGATGCGTGGGCCTGCGTTACCCGTTGGTTGTGTCTTGTAATCGTCTGGGTCGCGATGCACGATCAAACCGCGCCCAACAACACTTGTTGCCCCAGGAGCAACCATCAATAAATCAAGCGTGACGGAAAGCTTGGCGTTGCCTTGTGCGTCAGCGACAAGCGAAGGCATATCACCGGCATGGCGTTCGGAGGTGCTGTGATGCGCATGACCTTTACCGCCTGGGTTGAAATGTCCACCCGTGCTCATGCCGTCACCCGAACTACAGTCACCCTTTTCATGAATATGAAAACCGTGCTCTGCCCCGGCTTTAAGTCCTTTGACGTCAGCGACCACGCGCACCTTGTTACCGACTTGTGTAAACGTTACCGTCCCGGTGGTTTGGTTGCCTTTGGTCGGCTGCAGGAGTGCTACCGCCGAGGGCCCTTCAGTAGACATGCTTGCACATCCGGCCAGCACGGCCGCGACAAACAAGCCAGTTCCGCTTTTCACCAACATTGGGTTGATCACTTTTGAATTGTCCTATTTCTTGGCGGGCGTTGCGGGAGTAGGCTTTGCCACCGGCGGCGCCGCCTTGCCTACCGCTGCAGCGGAGGTAGCGGCGATGGTAGCAGCGGGTGCTACAGCCACCACGATCGGCGTCGACTTCGGCACCGGCTTGCCCGCTTGCTTCATGTTCTTTTGAAAGTTTGCGACGGACGTGTCTTCATACCGGGCTAGATCAACCTTGTTCTTGTCAGCAGTGGATTTGTCCTTCTCGGCTTTCGCAGCCGCCGCGGCCGGGTCTACTGGTGGTGGCGGCGGCAACTTTGCCGAGGCAGAAACGCCGACGGACGCGAGACAAATTGCCAGTACAACGAGTTGAAGTTTCATCGCTGGCGCTCTAGTCATCACCAGCAGCAGGCTGCACCGCACCCACGGGTTTTTGTGTTGCCTTGCCAGACTTCACGTCGTCGTACCACATTTCATGATGTTCTTTGGCCCAAGTTTCATCAACATATCCTTCGCGCATGCCTTGCAGAGCACCTTGTGTTCCGATGGTACCGATGTAAATATGGCCGAGCGAGGCAGCAGTGAACAAAATCGCGATTACGCCATGAACAAGGTTTGCTTCCGCCATCAATTCGCGAGTGCTATCCCAATTCGGGAACAACAGGATGAGCCCCGACGCACTGACGACAACACCAAGAATGACAATGGATAACCAAAACCAGACTTTCTCGCCACCGTTAAACCGGCCGGAGGGCACATGGTTGCCCGACAACAATCCGCCGAACTTTGACAACCACGTGAAATCGTGCGCTTTGAAAACATTGTCACGCACGTACATGAAGAAAAACACCACCAACGAAAACATAAACAGAGGGCCAACAAAGTTGTGCACCGCTTTCATCGCTTGCGCGGTCCAAGAGAACACTGAGGCGCCAAAAAGCGGCATCAAAACATACTTTCCGAATAGCAAAATCAGCCCTGACACGGCGAGCGCCACAAACGAGATTGCCATCGTCCAATGCACCATACGTTCAGCGGAGTTAAACCGCTCAATGAGCTTGCCGGACAACGGTGCGTGCAACTTAAACGGCCCCTTTACGGCGAAAAACGCAAGCAGCAACGTTGGGACAACGAGTATCAGGATGCCACCATAAAACGTGACTGGGCCATTACGAATGGTGCGCCACCACTGCCCTTTATCCTCTAGAAGCACATTCGTCTCCCGGCCACGAACCGACGCGTACTGCGGCTTCAGCTCAACATCAGACCATTTCGGCGGCACGTTCCACCCGGGCTGCGCGGTGCTTCCAGCGGGCAACGCTGGAGCAGGCTTCATCGCCTCACGTGCAGCGATGGGTTCGGTGGTGGTAGGAGCGGCGGGAGGAGCGGCGGAAAAAGCGGCGACAGGAGCTGCCGTCTGTGCGGCGGCGCCCAACGATAGACCAAACGAAATTGCCAATCCGGCAAACAATCGCCAGATTGTCTGGCGCGAGCGCCACCAAGATGTTTTCATTTTTTTTTGCTCCTCGAAGTCGTGGTGTTATTTGATTTCAATACGCAGATACTCGTTTTGATTTTTATTGCGCTCCGCGAGCGTAGCTTCCCACTTCTTGGCATCGCCGCCGAACCGCGCATCTGAAGACGCCCGCGTGTCCTTCTTGCCAGCGTAGACCTTTTCAATTTTAGCGGTCTGGTCAATTTCACCGCACCCTGCCAGCGCGAGCACCGCGCCACCGACGAGGGTAACGAAAAGTTTAACGACAAGGGTCCCGACAGAGCTTTGCCGAATCATGACTTGACTCCGGCAGCCAGTGCGTCGCCGCGTTTATAGGCCATCGCCCAGCCCCAAATTTCATCGCCCTTGCCGCGGCGTTGAACGCGCGTCTTGTAGATGGACTCAATTACCGCGCCATCGCCGGCCAAAAGCGCTTTAGTTGAGCACATCTCCGCGCATGCCGGCAACTTACCTTCGGCGATGCGATTACGACCGTACTTGGTGAACTCCGCCTTGCTGTGGTTTTCTTCTGGGCCACCAGCACAGAAGGTGCACTTGTCCATTTTGCCGCGCAGGCCAAACGCGCCAGCTTGTGGGAACTGCGGTGCGCCAAACGGACAGGCGTAGAAGCAATAACCACATCCGATGCAAAGGTCTTTGTCATGCAGCACAACACCTTCTTCGGTCTTGTAGAAACAATCCACCGGGCAAACTGCCATACACGGCGCGTCAGAGCAATGCATACACGCCACTGACATCGAGCGCTCGCCCGGCTTGCCATCGTTTACCGTAATCAAACGTCGGCGGTTAACGCCCCAAGGTACCTCGTGTTCGTTCTTACACGCGGTTGAACAGCCGTTGCACTCAATGCAGCGTTCAGCATCACAGATAAATTTCATTCTTGCCATGATTGTCTCCTCTTATCCGTGCTGTTAAGCCGCAACCACTTGGCAAACCGTGGTCTTCGATTCCTGCATCATCGTCACCGAGTCATAACCGTAGGTCGTCGCCGTATTCACCGCCTCGCCCCGCACGATGGGTGCCGCGCCCTTCGGATATTTGTCCAAAAGGTCAGCACCCTGCCACCAACCCGCAAAATGGAACGGAATGAAGGTGGTGCCGGAGGCAACGCGCTCAGTCAGAAGCGACTTCACTTTGATCTTTGCCCCGGTTGGCGAATGCACCCAAACAAACTGGTTGTTCTTGATGCCACGCGCCTCTGCGTCTTTCGGATTGATCTCAACAAAGTTCTCCTGCTGCAGCTCAGCCAACCACGGATTCGAGCGCGTCTCGTCGCCGCCGCCTTCGTACTCGACCAGTCGCCCGGACGTGAGAATTAGCGGGAACTGTTTGCCGATGTCTTTGTTCTTGTCTTGTACCGATTTGTACAACGTCGGTAGGCGCCAGAACGTTTTACGATCCTCGTGGCTCGGGTACTTTGCCACTAGGTCGGGGCGTGGCGAATAGATTGGCTCACGATGAATTGGCACGGGATCCGGGAAGTTCCACACCACGGCGCGCGCTTTAGCGTTGCCGAACGGATGACAACCATGGTTCTTCATTGCCACACGGATGATGCCGCCCGACAAGTCCGTCTTCCAGTTTTTACCTTCGGCCGCTTTTTGTTCGGCCTCCGTCAACTCTACCCACCAGCCGAGTTTTTTCATCAACACGTGATCAAACTCGGGATAACCCGTGGTGATATCCGCGCCGACAGAATGTGAACCGTCTTCGGCGAGCAGCGACACACCATCACGCTCCACGCCGAAATTGGCGCGGAAGTTGCCGCCGCCTTCCATGACGTGTTTAGACGTGTCGTACAGATTTGGCGACCCTGGGTGTTTCATTTCCGGCGTGCCATAACATGGCCATGGCAAACCAAAGTAGTCGCCGTTCATGTTGTAGCCGGTTTCTTTGTCGATGACGTCTGTCGTGCAGCGCAGCGTTCTGACATCAAACGCATTCATGTTGCGCATATGCGCTTTCAAACGCTCGGGTGACTGGCCAGTGTAACCAATGGTCCATGTGCCTTTGTTGATTTCGCGCAACACATCTTCAACCACTGGCTCTTCGTAACCTGCGGCAACCTTGATCACCGCAATGTTCTGCGCGCCATCGCGCTTACCAACGAATTGATCTGCGAACCCCATGCGTTTGGCGAAGTCATACATGATCGCGTGATCAGGCCGCGACTCAAACAGTGGCTCGATGACCTTCTCTCGCCATTGGATTGAACGATTCGATGCCGTACAAGATCCCGCACACTCA
>JACMOJ010000486.1 GCA_014378085.1 Burkholderiales bacterium
CTGACCCAGGAGGGGCTGCAGTCACCCGCCCAGATCAACGATGCCGAACTCGCCGAAGCGCGCTCCGCAGGGCTGAGCGATGCGCAAATCGTCGACGTCGTCGCCTCCGTTGCCGTCAATGTGCTGACCAACTACCTCAACAATCTCGCCGGTACCGCGATTGACTTTCCGCGCGTTGATCTGTAAGCCTGGCGCGGCACATACTCAGACAACATCATTTTAGGTCAGCATCATGCACATCAAGAAAATGCTGGAAAAGGCCAAATCCGATCAACCGATCAGCGCCATCGAGGCACGCGATGCGATGCTGGGGTGTTTTGTCACGATTCACGGCGAAACACTCAAGCGCGGAGCACAAATACTGGGGAAGGCTTTGAATGACGAACAAACGGAAAAGCACGCGACCGTGATCATGAAGGAAATACTCGGCAGTCACTGGGACCAGCCAACGTCCAGGTCACTCCATGAGGCGCGCATCAAAATGGACCAGAAAATGAACTTCTCGCAAGCGCCGACCGACCTGCGCGAGATGCACTCGCAGGTATGCAACAGAATCGTGAGCAAAATCTAACGTCCGCGTTACCCGGAGGCGCCGGCCGGCGCGAGCGTTTCGAAAGTGCCGCGTCGAGGGCGCCCCCCACCATTTTTTACGACATGAAAAAGGACCGGGTCGTGGGCCGACGTATTGCTGCACCAAACTGAAGAGCGCGCGCCGATCTACTGTGCTTTTCGTGCAACGCGTCGGTCGCAGCGTAACCGGGAGATGTCGCGGCCCGATGACATGCGGGCGACGGTGGCCGTCGGATCGCTTCAGTACTGCGGAGAGACGAAAATAACTATCCCGAGGCTGGCGAAAACCGCAGAGGGAAACGAACACATTGCCACCACGTCACGGTCGCGTTCGGCAATTTACCGACAGGAATCAACGCTTAAAAAAAAGCCACCGACTCTCGCTCGGCAGAATGACCCTACCCTGCCCTGCCTCGGTCCTCGCCCGCGCGCGCCGCGCCACTCTTCGGCAGAAGTTTCCTACATCCACCTCTCTACTGCTATTCGCCCGGCCTGACAGGTGGACGCGGGCAGCCAAATGCACAAACGTCGCTGCCCAAAGTTGCATATTTCCGACAAGAATCATTTGTCCTGGACGTTTTTTTCCAAAGCCGGTTATAGTTGGCAAGTTACCCAACAGAAGAGGATAATTTAATGTCAATCAATCAACTTGTCTATATCAGTCAAGCAGTACGCAAGATGTCTCCCACCGATCTATCTGCCATCCAGGAATCCGCAAAGAAGAACAACGCGCCATTAGATGTAACCGGAAGTCTGTTCTACAACGGTGGCTGGTTCTTGCAAGTTTTAGAAGGTCCGCCATCAACGTTAGATGACCTTTACAACAAAATCGAGCTTGACCCTCGGCATAAGAATTCGCGCGTACTTTATAACGAGCCTGCAAAATTCCGCACTTTCCCGCGCTGGAGTATGAATATGACAAATCTGAATGACCGGCAGGCTGACAAATACGATGAACTTGTCGAGGTATTGGAAGCAGCTCAGGCAAATCGCAGAATAGGGGCTGTATCCCCAGCAGTTGCATTACTAAAGATTTTTGCCAGCTGATTTCAAAGCATCATACTCTTCGGGACCTAACACGAGATGGCATTAGCTCCATATATTCTAGAGAACGCCGACAGGCCTATATCATGTGTGCAATGTCGGTCGGCGGATCCATTGGGATTTTATTTTACGTTTGCATATCAACCGATCATCGAACTCTCGACGCGATCTATTTATGGGCACGAGGCCTTGATACGGGGTCCAAACGGTGAATCTGCTTTCTCTGTCTTGTCACAAGTCAACGACGAGAATCGATACCAGTTTGACCAAGCATGTCGTGTTGGGGCCATTAAAGGTGCTGCCCAGTTAGGCATCAAGGAATTCCTATCTATTAACTTCCTCCCCAACGCTGTTTATAGGCCTGAGGCGTGTATACAAGCTACGTTCGCAGCGGCCAGAAAGTATAATTTTCCGATACGACGTATCATTTTTGAGGTGACAGAAGGTGAAGAAGTTCGAGATAGGCCACATCTCGTGAATATATTCCACGAATATCGCAAATTTGGTTTCCAAACTGCCATCGACGATTTCGGTGCTGGCTACGCTGGACTAACTTTGCTTTCGGATTATCAGCCAGATATAATAAAAATTGACATGGAGCTTGTTAGAGGTATCGAACTCAGCGCCGCAAAGCGCGCCATAGTGAAAGGCATCGTTTCCATTTGTGATGATTTAAGAATACAAGTATTGGCGGAGGGCATAGAGACAACCGCCGAACGCGACTGTTTGCGAGAAATGGGTATTGATCTCATGCAGGGATATTTATTTTGCCGACCGGCGTTAATGGCTATCGGAGTGATAAATCCGGACTCTTGGTGACTTTTAGTGACTGAATGCTGCTATTGTTCGTTACGTTTGCCACAGCTGATGTTAGGTCATGTTGTTTATACATAAGTCCGCAACACTGCATAGCCTGACGCAGAAAGTCGTTTACGTTCAATGAGTTGCAGATGGGGTTTGTAAACTGTCGCGAGATCGCGTTCAGTCCCTGACTTTGGGTGACGCATTGGCCAAGGTATCGCAGCGCTGGCGGAACAAGATTTTGCTTGACTGGACCTTGGCGATGCTCGCCTCAACGAGCGAGCGAGAACATTGATGGAACGATTTGCGGCGAAGCCCACGGCGCGCACCCCGGAGGCCTGCGACAACTAGAGTGAAAACCTGCACGGGCTGCCGCTTCCTTGGCAACGATGAGGTGTCGTGGGAAGGCATCTGTTGGCGCTGACGCCAGATTGACCCACAGTGCCGATTGTCCCTGCCCCTGCATTTTTCGCCGGGAACTGCACGGCGCCTTCGCTTGCGCGCATTCGCCTGGGTCAACGATTTTCGGCCGCTTGGGTCAGTTTTGCGTCGGCGCCGACAGTCATGGGCCACCGAAAGAACCGGCATGCGATGGATTTCTCGTTTGGTGCCAGCGCAGGAACAACCAATATTAGAAAATTACTAGGTGGCCGTTATCCGGTATTGCCAGAGCACGAAGCGGTCGTCGCACGACTAGTCAAAACACTTGGAGTACGTGCGCTGATTCGAAAAGCCGGGTGGCCTGGCGAGTTCATTGCTATTAGTGATAGGATTCTCCCCCGCGATAGCCGGACCTAAGGATGGATTCGACCTTTTGCTGAGGGTTTGACGAAAATTGATTCGTCTGGCGAGGCAAGATCCTACGCGCGCGTTACGACATCCCGGTGGATAGCGACGGGAAGGAATGAAATTGTGTCCCAGGTAATTGTATTCGAACGTGTAGCCCACCGTAAACGAAGAACTGCCCGTATTTAAATATTTGAAAAAAACGAAATTTATGAATCTTACGAAATTTAGTATTAACACCCGCCTAAGCCTCCTGAGTGCAGGCTTGATCTCAGCAGCGGTCTTGCTTGGCTTGCTCGGTTTGCATACGCTCAGCGATAGCAACGTGCGCTCCAGCACCGCGATGCTAAAGATGGAAACGATGGAAGCGAGCGTCAACACAGCGCGAATGGCGCAAGTCGACTTCAAGAAGCAGGTGCAGGAGTGGAAAAATTTGCTGCTTCGCGGCAACGATCTCGCCAAGCTTGAGAAATATCGAAAAGCTTTCAGTAAACAAAGTGATCTTACGCAAGTAGATCTCGAGAAACTCAAGGGACTACTGGGGGGCATCGGTGCCCCGACGGCTCAGATTGATGAAGCAATGAAAGTGCACGGCGAGTTACACGTCAAATATACACTAGCGATGAAGCAATACGATTCCGCCGATCAGGCAAGTGCTCATATCGTGGACGCTTTAGTGGAAGGAGTGGACCGACCACCGACTGAGAAAATGGACGCTATCGTCGAAAACGTGCTGGCACTGTCGAAGCAATTTAGTGCTCGAAACGCAAAAGACGCAGCCGATAGTTATCGCAACGCTAGAGCATTGTTATTGGGCGTTGTGCTCAGTGCTGTGGCGTTAGGGAGCGTTGCTACTTTCTTACTGATTCGTAGTGTTACACAACCGCTTCACTTCGCTGTCCAGCTTGCCGAAACCGTGGCGTCAGGCGACCTTTCCGCGCCGATTCTCGTGACGAGAGAAGACGAAATAGGAAAGTTGCAGAGCGCATTAAAAGTCATGGCTGAAAATTTGTCAAACACGGTCGCCCAAATTCGTTCCGGATCGGATGCGATCGCCACCGCATCCGCGCAAATCGCTTCCGGCAACCACGACTTGTCGTCGCGTACCGAACAACAGGCCGGCTCATTGGAAGAGACGGCATCGTCGATGGAAGAGCTCACTTCAACCGTTACGCAGAACGCGGATAACGCGCGTCAAGCGAGCACGCTTGCGGTATCAGCGTCGCAAGTTGCGAATCGGGGAGGCGAGGTGGTCTCCAAGGTCGTTGCGACAATGGCCTCGATCAATGAATCATCGAAAAAGATCGTTGATATTATCGGCGTTATTGATGGCATTGCGTTCCAAACCAATATTCTCGCCTTGAACGCGGCGGTGGAAGCGGCCCGCGCAGGTGAGCAAGGCCGCGGCTTCGCGGTTGTCGCCAGCGAGGTTCGCAACCTCGCCCAGCGTTCCGCTGCTGCGGCTAAAGAAATTAAGACGCTGATCAACCATTCAGTAACGACTATTGATGGCGGCGCCAAGCTTGTTGAGGAGGCGGGATCGACCATGCACGAGATTGTCGGTAGCGTCAAACGTGTCGCCGACATCATTGGCGAAATCAGCGCGGCCACGCTAGAACAAACAGCTGGACTGGGGCAGATCAACGGGGCTATCGCACAAATGGACCAGGTTACCCAGGAGAACGCGGGATTGGTAGAAGAGGCCGCTGCCGCCTCTGAGGCATTGCAGGATCAGGCGGCGCAACTGGTGCAGGTCGTAAGCATATTCAAGCTTGACGCTCATCGGGCCGTCGAGGACGGCGTCACCACCGGTGGCCGAGCGCGGCGAGTAGCTGTTTCTGAAAAATACCTCACGCTCTGTTAGGCATTCATAGCTCATCTTCGGAACTGCGTCTCGCAGTGATCGTCTGCCGTAAGCGGTAAGCCAACGGCGTTATATCCGAACAGCGCCCGCGTCGGCACAATCCCCGTAAGCGGCCAGCGGCCCCACCTTCCCCCGCCGCGTAGTTGCCGTTAGAGTTTGCGAACGGTAGCAGCGAGTCGATCCTGCTGTTGGGGCAAGTCGGCAGTTTTTCCAAGGTGTCAGCGAGCCAACTTGCCGGGTCAAGGCCGTTGAGCTTGGCGGTGGCAAACAGGCTCTGGATGGCAGCGGCGCGGCGACCAGCCCGTTCGGAGCCGGCGAACAGCCAGTTCTTCTTGCCGATGGCGATGGGACGGATCGCGTTCTCGACCGGATTGTTGTCGATGGGCGGGCTGCCCGAGCTGGCGTAACGCAGCAGCGCCGGCCAGCGCTTGAGTGCATGATCAATTGCCTTGGCCGTGCCGCTGCCGGCCGCCACGGTTCGCTGGTTCGCCAGGAGCCAGGCGTGCAGTTC
>JACMOJ010000487.1 GCA_014378085.1 Burkholderiales bacterium
CACCCAACACGCGGTCGAATTCACCAATGCTGGTGGGCTGACGCGGGATGTCCTGGGTCTTAACTTTGCTGAGTTGCAGTACTTGGCCGCGCTCGGCGTGCACACCAGCGAGTGTGGCAAAACGGTTGGTGCTCGCCGTTTCAGCGACGGACTCGACCAGTGTGTTCCACGCATTGCAATGAGGGCACTGCCCCTGCCATTTCGGCGACTGGCCGCCGCATTCGGTACAGGAGTAAATGGTTTTGGGTTTGGCCATGGGTCGAATTCTTTTGAGCGGGTCGTACTAGCTTGGCTATAGCGATGATTTACGCAAACTTGGGTCCCGGACTAAATCCGGGACGACATGCAGGGTGGCGGAACTTCGTCATTCGAGTTTCGTTGCGCGGAAGGGCGACGCTTCTCTACGTACAAGCGGAGTGCCTCCCTAACGACGCCGATTTGCGTGCGATGGCCGCCCACCTTCATCGCTTCGCGGATAAGCTCTTTGTCAACATTAAATAGATAACTCATAGAGCTATTCTACTGTTTTTATATACAGCATGCTAGGCAGTGAATCACTCCACCTCCACCGCCGGCACTCTCGGCGCTAACGCGCAAAAGAGTTCATAGGCCACCGTCCCGGCCGCCGCAGCGACTTCATCGGCAGGCAGCCCTTCGCCCCACAGGCAAACTGGGGCGCCTACCTTAGCGTGCGGAATATCGGTCAAATCCACCGTCAGCATGTCCATCGACACGCGCCCGATGGTGCGGGTGCGTTTGCCACTGACGATGACCGGCGTGCCGTGCTCATTCGTGCCGGGTGCGTGGCGCGGATATCCGTCGGCGTAACCACAGGCCACGATGCCGACCCGCATTTTTTTTTGCGCGATGTAGGTGGCACCGTAGCCAACGGTGTCGCCCTTCTCTAATGTCTGCACGCCGATGATCTCTGAACGCAACGTCATCACAGCCTTCAGGCCAATATCGTCCGCCGAACGATCAGCGAACGGCGAAGAGCCGTACAGCATGATGCCCGGCCGCACCCAATCGAGGTGTGTCTTCTGAAAACGCAACAGCGCCGCCGAATTCGCGGCACTTTGTGTGAAGCCTTTTTTAGCGAGTGGCGTTTTTGCAGATTTAACGATTTCTTCAAAACGTTTCATCTGCCAGGCCACCCCCTGCACACCATCGGCGGTGGCAAAGTGGGTCATCAGTGTGACCTTGCCAAAGTTTTTATGGCTGGCGGCCAGCTCGACGGCAAAGCCCGACATGGGACCCGAAAGCCCCAAGCGGTTCATGCCGGTGTTGAACTTTAGAAACACGTCGAGCGGCGTTTGAATATTCGCGTCGGCGAGTTGTTTTGCGGCTTCGACATCACGAATAGAAGTTGTTAAGTTGTAGTTGGCGAAGATTTTGATTTCTTCTTCGCCAAAAAATCCTTCGAGCATCAGGATGGGCGCTTGGATGCCGAGCTTGCGAAGTTGAATGGCGGAATCGAGTTCGAGTGTCGCAAAACCATCCGCATCTTTGAGTACCCTCGCCACACGGGTTAAGCCATGGCCGTAGGCGTTGGCTTTGACCACCGCAAACACTTTTGATTTCGGTGCTGTACCTTTCGCCAACGCATAGTTGTGTGCGATGGCAGAAAGTGAAATGTCGGCGCGGAGGGGACGAGTCATTGTGAGCGGCGTTCTGGTCTGTCGCCGCAGACGGCGTGGACCGTATCATCGGACATTAAGTCTGGGACCAAATTTTGGTTAGTGTGATGCACCACGAAATTGGGTCCCGGACTAAATCCGGGACGACACTAACGGGTAGTAACTCTTTCTGGCTAATACCCGCCTCCACCACCGCTGGCATGATTTTCGAAACGTGTGTTCTGCCCAACAAAGGTCAGGCGCACGGTGCCGATCGGACCATTACGCTGTTTACCGATGATGATCTCGGCGGTGCCTTTATCCGGCGTCTCGGGGTTATACACCTCATCACGATAAATAAAGATGATGACGTCAGCATCTTGTTCGATAGCACCCGATTCGCGAAGGTCCGACATTACCGGCCGCTTGTTGGGACGCTGCTCCAGCGAGCGGTTCAGCTGCGAAAGTGCGACCACCGGCACTTTCAATTCCTTGGCCAGTGCTTTTAGCGAACGCGATATTTCGGAAATTTCTGTTGCGCGATTTTCACCGGAGCCGGTGGCGGACATCAATTGCAAATAGTCGACCACAATTAGGCCAAGGCCGTCGTACATGCGCCACATACGCCGAGCGCGCGCGCGGAGTTCCAGCGCGTTTAACGCCGGCGATTCATCGATATGAATCGGCGCAGTGTTAAGTTTCACCATCGCTTGATTGAGGCGGTCCCAGTCACGCGCATCGAGTTGCCCGGTACGCAGCTTTTGCTGATCGACTTTCGAGATCGACGAGAGAAAACGATTGGCGATCTGCGTGCCACCCATCTCCATTGAGTAGATCAACACCGGTAATCCAAGGTTGACGGCGACGTGTTCGGCGAGATTCAGACTAAATGCGGTTTTGCCCATCGAGGGCCGTCCGGCAACGATGATGAGATCTCCATCCTGCATGCCCGAAGTCATATTGTCGAGATCAACAAACCCTGTCTCTTTGCCGACCACTGAACTAGGGTTCTTCGACAATTCATCTAGGCGCGTCATCACCTCACCGAGCAAATCCTCCATCGATTGGAAGCCCTGCGAATTCTTGTGCCCCATCTCGGCGATGTCGAAAATCTTTTTCTCAGCATCGTCAAGCAACTGGCGCGCTTCACGACCATTCGGTGAGTACGACGAGTCGGCGATGTCTTCGCCGGCACGCGCGAGTGAGCGCATGATCGAGCGCTCCCGCACGATTTCCGCGTACAGGCGAATATTGGCGGCCGACGGCGTGCCCTCGGAGAGATTCTGTAGGTAGCTGATACCGCCGATGTTTTGTAGCTCACCGGTGAGTTGCAGGCACTCTGCGACGGTCAACACGTCGGCAGGCTTATTGTGCTCAATTAGCCGCGAGATGGCGCGATAAATCTTGCGGTGGTCGTCACGATAAAAGTCAACATCGGCCACCATGTCGCCGATGCGATCCCACGCTTCGTTATTGAGTAACAAACCACCCAACACTGACTGTTCGGCTTCGATGGAATGTGGCGGGAGCTTCAGCGAAGAGACAACGCTATCGGTGCCGTAGTGCGGTTGCGAGGGTGCTTGGGAGAACACTGAGGCCATTGTTTTTATGGGAGGTTTGGCGGTTATGGGAGTAATAACATTGGTTCGGACGCAAACTGAACCATCACTATTGTGCGCCCAGAGTTATCCACATTCAATGCACAAGTCAGTGTTTTTTCGGCTGATAACTTGTGGATAAGTTTGCCATAAACTGGTGCCGCAGAAACAAAAACGCCGGTCTGCGACCGGCGTTTTTGAGATACCAACTTCGACTGCAACTGCACAAGAACGCAACTAGTTTCGATGCCAGGCTAGGCGG
The DNA here is from genome assembly GCA_014378085.1 of Burkholderiales bacterium. The sequence goes on from JACMOJ010000487.1 coordinate 3,477, forward strand.
ACGTGAATTTTTCGCCGCGACGTGTAGTTTGTCCTGCACGAGCAAGAAAAATTCGCTGCCAACAACGCATGGCGCGAAAAGACGCCGTGCTATACGTGTTCGCCGAGAACCGAGACAGTGATGTGCGCCTTCACATCCGTATGCAAGTTCAACGTAAGCGGGAAGTCACCAATGGTCTTCAACGGTCCATTAGGCATAACAACTTCGCCCTTCTTCACATCAAAGCCCTGCTTGGTGAGCGCTTCGGCGATGTCAGAATTCGTCACCGAACCGAACAAGCGACCATCTACACCCGCTTTTTGCGTGACCTGCACCATATAACCTTCGAGCTTCTCGCTGCGGCTAGCCGCGGCCGCTTGAATTTCAGCGGCTTTCGATTCAAGGTCTGCGCGCTTGGTTTCGAACTCTGCCTTGGCAGATTCAGTCGCACGTTTGGCTTTTCCTTGTGGAATCAGGAAGTTGCGGGCGTAGCCGTTTTTGACATTCACGACATCGCCGAGCGAACCGAGATTCACAACTTTTTCCATCAAAATGATCTGCATGTTTTTCTCCTAGTCCGTTCTGCTTAGCGATTTGGGTGCAGATCGGTGTAGTGCAACAACGCCAAGAAGCGTGCGCGCTTGATCGCAACATCCAGCTGACGCTGGTACTTGGCTTTGGTGCCAGTAATACGTGCTGGAATGATCTTGCCGTTTTCGTTGACAAAATCTTTCAGGACACCGATGTCCTTGTAATCGATTTGTACAATTTTTTCGGCGGTGAAACGGCAGAACTTCTTGCGACGAAACAACCCACGATTTGGATTGCGCTTATCGTCTTTCTTATTGTCCTTACCGCGACGGGCTCCGGGACGTGGCATATAAAACCTCTTTAATTAGTGTGTTGGGAACAGAAAGCGCGCGTGCGTCGTAGGGCTTACACCACTACGCGGCAGCAGCTTCTTTTGGCGCATCTTTGAGATCAACCGACTTCGACTTTTCTTCTTTCATCATCGGCGATGGTGCAACTTCAGCGGATTCTTTCGACACGGTGAGGTGGCGAAGAACAGCGTCGTTGAACTTGAATGCGTGCTCGAGCTCTTCCAGCGTTGCCTGGTTGATTTCGATGTTCATCAACACATAGTGGGCTTTGAACACTTTAGCGATTGGGTAAGCCATCTGGCGACGGCCCCAATCTTCAATGCGATGGACTTTGCCACCGCCTTGCGCTACCAGTGCTTTGTAACGCTCAATCATGGCGGGAACTTGCTCGCTCTGATCCGGGTGCACAATAAAAACGATTTCATAATGGCGCATAAAATCTCCTTCTGGGTCAGGCACTTACGTGAAAATACGAGATTTTCACGACTTGTACAGGTTAAGCCTACGACGATGCGCACCGCCGTCAGGCAAGGGGTTTCAGGTTTTTCTTGTGCCAAATCCGTTGCCGGAGTTGAGCCAAGCCCACGATTATGGCCGGAAAGGCTAAGAAAATCAAACACTTCGTGGATCTTAAACGTGGAAACTACCCGGCACAACTACTTGGTTGCATTCCCGCCGCTGGCAGCACGACGGTACAGATGATCTTCCAGAATCGGCAGGAGTTTTGCGGTAAGACGGCTTTGGCCAACACTATTCAGGTGGGAGAGATCGTGAAAGGCGGTGCAGTCGATGCCACCGTTGGGGCCACCAGCACCACCACTTTCTCCGCCATCGTCAAATAGTTTGGTGTAGTCGTGCAATTCAATAGTGCCCTCCTCCACCAGCGGATTGAGCACCGACAACGTCCATTCGTGAATACCAATCGGCTGAATCGATTCACGGGTGAGTTTTGGTACCGGCATTAACACCACCATGATCGGCCGCTTGAGTGGCAGATCGCGCAATTGCTGCTGACGTAATGGTTTGAGCCGGTTCAGGTGCGGCCAGCTGGTCGGATCTACCCAAGTCCGGTAGTCAAGCTTTTGTTCGGCCTGTTTCGCGGCACGCGGCGCGTCGTTGCGGCATTGAGTGACCACGTTAATGTCTTCCGGGTTTGGCGATTTGGTGTCGGCGCAAGCCTGAATCGAGGCGAGTGGAACGCGGCAAATGTTGCGCGAGACCGCAATCGGGTCAAAGATGATTTTCTCATTGGGTGCATATCGCCGCGTCCAGCGAATATCGCGCACGCGCTTGACGGGCGACTCAACCAGATCGCGAATATCGTCGCGGTATTGAAACAGCGCCGAGTACACGCCATAGGTGCGGATGTTTTCTTTTTTGAACTCGACCGAATTCAACATCCGCTCGGAATTCCAAGGTCGCGCAATTGGCGCGGAAATCGCCAGCTCGTATTCGCCGTTTCCGGCAAAACGAAAATTGTTTACGTTGGTCGCAATCACCGCGTTCTGTAGGCGCGGAGACTGCTGCTTGACCCAGCGAATCATAAAATCGGTGCTCATCCAGTGCATCCCGCCGGTGCCGACGTGCACATGTGTCAGGCCGTATTTCTGCGCGGTCGTGGCGACTTCTTGATGGTTTAGACCGGACCCCACAATTGAATCGCCAATGGTCAGGAAGTCAACCTTGTCCGGCCCCAACGACTCGACTGCGTTTTTGATCATAACGACAGTCCCGGCATAACTGCCCGGCTTGGCGAGCTTGTCCCATACGCCATAGCGAAAGGCGAATTCGCAGGCGACCAGCATCATCACGATGATGGTGAGACGCAATCCGATTTTCTTGGCGAGTGGAAGTCGGCCCATTATCTAGAACTGAAAATAAATGAATGGCGCGGACGTTGCCGGGGTAAACCAAACCAGCAATAGAATCATCGCTGAAACAAATCCGGCGAAGACAAACGCATTGGCGTTCGCGATGCGTTCCTTAATGGCCCAGCGCGACATCACACCGTGACCGACAAACAATACCGCCAACGCGGCAGCCATTGAACCGTGTACAAGCGCGGTCGGACGCTCACCAAAAATCCCCGCGATGTTCTTGATGATGGTAATGCTGGTCGCAAACTCGGTCGCGCGGAAAAATATCCAGGCAAAACACACCAGATGAAACACCAGAAAAATACGAAGTAACCTGGCAAACACGTTGGTGCTGCGCCACCACGCCATCCGCGACAGCAACATGCGTTCAAGCGCCAGATACGCGCCGTGTAACGCGCCCCAAATGACAAAATTCCAGCTCGCGCCGTGCCACAAGCCGCCGAGCACCATCGTTGTCATCAGGTTTGCCGTGGTGCGCGAAAGCCCGTGGCGGTTGCCACCAAGTGAAATGTAGAGATAGTCTCGCAGCCAACGCGACAGCGTCATGTGCCAGCGCCGCCAGAACTCCTGAAACGACGACGCCATGTAGGGGTAGTTAAAGTTTTTTGGGAACTTAAAACCGAATAATAACGCCATGCCGATGGCGATGTCGGTGTAGCCGGAAAAATCAAAGTAGATCTGGAACGCAAACGCGTAAACCGCAAATAAGGATTGCCACGCCCCGGCCGATGCGGGCGCGTTAAACACGGTATCCACACTTGGTGCCAGGTTGTCCGCCAACACGATTTTCTTCACGTAACCCGCAGCGATTAACACCAATCCGTATTGAAGATCACGCCAGACAATCGGGTTGGGTTTATCCAACTGGCCGAAGAATTCAGAGGCGCGCACAATCGGCCCGGCCAACAGTTGCGGGAAAAACGTGGTGAAGGTGGCGTAGTCGAGGATCGATGTACGCGGCTTCAGGTGGCCGCGATACACATCGATGGTGTAACTCATGTTCTGAAAGGTGTAGAACGAAATTCCGACCGGCAAGACGATGTCCAGCGGTGTGATCACAAAGGCGGCACCTGCGGCGTTTGAAACGCCGTTGATCGATTGGATCACGAAGTTGGTGTACTTAAAAGCAGCGAGTACACCGAGATTGGCGACAATCGACAGCGCCAGCAGGCGGCCGGGCCGCATCACCCGCCCTAAGCGCAGTGCGAGTGTGAAGTCCACGCCCGCCGTGACAAAAATCAGCCCCAGATAGAGATAACTCCACTGGCCGTAGAAATAACAGCTGGCGCCAATAATGAAAAGCTTCCACGCGGTGCCATAACGGGGCAGCCACATGGCCACCGATAGCACGACCAGAAGAAAGGCGACAAAGTGCCATGAATTAAACAACATGGCCGCATTTTACGGGACGAAACCCGTGATGGCGCTGCGCGCGCGGCAGACGCGGCGCACCTCTTAACCTAATCGTCGGACACCAAACAACAAGGCCCGCCAAATGGCGGGCCTTGTTGGGTGCAGAGGTGCATAACGAACGGCTTACTTCTTCACCTCACCTGCGGCCGCTTGTTTTGCCACCTTCGCGAAATCGCCGGCCTTGATGAAGGTGAGCTTGGCCGGGTCGATGTATTTACGGAACGCCGCCGATACGTCATCGGCCTTTAGTGCCTCAATCTTGGCTTCGAGTGCCGCGCTGAACGCATAGGTGCGGCCCAGATACGCGTTCGAGGCAAGTCCACCGGCGAGGCTACCGTCCTGTGCACGGCTCTGCAAACGCTGCTGCAACAGGCCCGACTTGGCGGCGACAACTTCGACCAACGTAAAGCCATCCTTAAGCGCTTTGTTCACTTCGTCCTTAAATGCTAACTCGACTTTTTCTGTGTTCTGCGGCGCTGAGATCGCAAACCCAATCCAAGACGCGCCACGGTCGGTGGAGCCGACACTGAGCTGTGATCCGGCACCATAACTCAAGCCATCCTTGACACGAATACGCGCTGTCAGTCGCGCATCAAAGCCAGATTGACCCATGATGTAGTTGGCGATAAGTAGCGCCGGATAGTCAGGATCGGTATCCTGCATGTTGATGTTGACGCGAGCCAATAACATTGAGTTTTCTTTGTCGGGCGTCTCGATCAAACGATTGACCGGTGCCACGTCTTTATACGGCGCAGTCAGGCGCACATAGGAAACGCCACCCTTCCAATCGGCGAACGATTCACGGATTGCCTTCAGCACTTCGGCTTCGTCAAAATCGCCAACAATGGCGATCTCGCCTTTTTCTGCGGCGTAAAACTTTTTGTGGAACGCGCGAATCTGCTCCAACGTGACTGCCTTGGTGTCCGCTTCCGCTTCTTCGAGTGAACTCGCGTAACGCACGTCACCTTTCGGGAAGATGTTGAAGTGTTTACCCAACATCACACTGGCAAGCGCCTGTGGGTCGCTCTTTTGTGATTCGAGTCCGGTTAGCGTTTGTTTCTTCAGTTGCTCAAATTCGTTCTCGGGGAACGACGGCTCACGCATTACGTGTGCGGCAAGTTTGATCGCCGCGACCAAATTCGGACGCGTGGTTTGCCCACTCGCCGACAGGCCGTTGATACCGCCTGCAATCTTGAGCTTTTCAAGTTCGTCCGCCAACTGCGCGCGGGTGAACTTGGTGGTGCCGCGCGACAACATCTGGCCGGTCATTGCGGCAACCGACGCTTGGCCAAACAACGATTTCTCGTCGCCGCTGCGGAATCGCACACTGAAGTTCACTTGTTCGCCGCGGTTTTTCTTCGTTAGCAGAGAGACCTTGATGCCACCAACATCCACCAGCTTGGTACGTTTATCGATATTGGCTTGTGACGGATCAAACGCTTCCGCCGTTGATACCGATTGTTTGCCTTTGAAATCCTTTAAGACTTCGGCAGCGGTCGGCGGCGCGGGGATCTCGGCGCGTTGCGGCGCGTCTTCCGGCTGGAAAAAGCCCATCACCCGGTTGTCGCGCTTGTAGTACTTCGCCGCGACGGCCTTGACTTGATCAACGGTCACTGTCGCCGCACGATCTCGGTCGTGAAAGAATAAGCGCCAATCACCGAGGGCAATCGATTCCGACAGATCAACACCAATACGTTCGTGGTTGTTCAATATACGTTCGCTACTGTTGACGACATCCTTACGAACACGCTCCATCTCTTCGGCGGTCGGTGGATTTTTGTAAAAGTCCTCAACCACTTTGGTGAGTTCTGCGGCAACCGGCTCAATGGCTTCACCCTTCTTCACCACTGCACCAATTAAATGCAGCGTCCCTTCACGGCCTTGTAACGGAATGCCAAACACCTGCGCCGCCTTGCCTGTTTCAACCAAGGCTTTGTGTAAGCGCCCAGTAGGCGAGTCGCTGAGTGTGAAATTCACAAAACCCAACGAATCGCTATCGGTATGTAATGCAGAAGGCAGTTTGTAGCCGAGCATCACAATTTGAATATCTCCCTTCCGACGCACAAAGAAATTGCGTTCGCCGTCTTGCGTCGGTTCTGTCGTCCACAGCTTTGGCAGTGCGCGGGTTGGTTTTGCGATCGCGCCAAAGTACTTGCCCACCCACGCCAACACCTTAGCCTCGTCAAACTTACCGGCGACCAATAACACCGCGTTATCCGGCTGATAGTACAAGCGGTAGAACGCTTGTAAGTTTTCAATCTTAACGTTCTCAATATCGGAACGATTGCCGATGGTTGAGTTACCGTAGTTGTGCCAATCGTAGGTAATGGACTGGATGCGTTTCAGCATGACCTGGAACGGCTGGTTCTCTCCCATTTCGTATTCGTTACGCACGACGGTCATTTCGGTATCGAGATCCTTCTTGGCCACAAACGCATTGATCATCCGATCGGCTTCCATCTGGATTGCCCACTCGGTGTTTTCATCACTCGCTTGAAACAGCTGATAGTAATTGGTGCGGTCGGGCCATGTCGTGCCGTTAAAGCGCATGCCGCGTTTATTGTGTTGCTGCGCGATGTCGGGATTTTTCGGCGTGCCCTTGAACAACAGATGCTCAAGCAAGTGCGCCATGCCGGTCTCACCGTAGTTCTCGTGTTTGGAGCCGACTAAGTAGGTGATGTTGACGGTCACGGTCGGTTTGGATTGGTCTGGGTACAGCAGAATCTTCATGCCATTCGGCAGCCGATATTCCGTGATGCCTTCGACGGACGTGACTTTCCCCGGAACCGCCGCGGGCATCGACTTGGCTTGGACTGCCGGTGCTTTTGCGGCCGCTGCAGTGGCTGAGGTGGGCTTGGTGGCTGTGGTGGCCTTGGTGGCCTTAGTGGCAACTACGGACTTGGTGGCAACGTCGGCTTTCTGGTTTGCCGAGGCAGTGGAGACAGAAAGTGTCGCAACAAGTGCGAGTGCGAATGGCGCAACCAACCGGCGCGCAAGAATAGAGTTTGCGGACATGAACGATCCTTTTCAAAAAACGTGCAGAAATTTTAGCGGTTAATTGCCACGCCGGGAACACGATTTGTGACCAACTCCCGTGAGCAGGGCATGAACGGCGTCAGGCCACGGTCTAAAATGTAAAACTCCCCACTCGGCGGGCTTCTTGGAGCGCTTTTGCTTCAAACTTCCCACCAGTCGGGGGGTTTGAGATTTTGAAAGGCACTACCTCGCTACTTGGATGCGAATGACGGCATCGCAAGTCGTTGTCGGCGGGCTTCAAACAGGCACACCCCAGAGGCCACCGATACGTTCAAACTTTCCACCGAACCGAGCATGGGAATCGAGACGATCTGATCACAGGTCTCTCGTGTGAGTCTGCGTAGGCCTTCACCCTCCGCACCCAGCACCCACGCCAACGGGCCTGCGAGC
>JACMOJ010000488.1 GCA_014378085.1 Burkholderiales bacterium
GCACCTTCCCAGACAACCACTTGCTGATCTGCGAACCAATCTGGTGAATAACCGCTCAACTGGATAGCACTGATAATTGGAGCGGCGTGGGAAGGGAGCTCATCCGTAGACAGTAACGTCAAACCAAGCTGCTCCGATAAGACCGGCAGCAACGCATCTTCCGACAACGCGCCCATTCTGACCAATACGGAACCGATTCGCCCCTTAAATTGGCGCTGAAAAGCCAAAGACTTGTCCAGATCCTGCGGCGTAATGAGGCCGCGCTCAAGAAGGAGTTCACCGATCACTTTCTGAGTCGCGGGCGAAGCATGGTCTTCAGCTATTTGCATAATCATTGGTCCATTCATCCGCACAAAAATTCATTTTTTTATGCTGCATGCACATGTGCAAGTTTAATTCCGATAAGTGGCAACACAGCTGCCAACGTCAAGCGTAAAAACAAACGTGGAAAGCGTGCCGATAACACTACCCCCGCAATAATCGCCGAGATGGAACCCACAAGCAGGTTAGCGAGCAAGTCAAATTTTACGTTACCCATCACCAAGTGCATTTACCCGGCAAAAACCGTTGGCGGGATGGCGCGGACAATATCGGTCGCAATCGGCCGCGGGGGTGTAAGTCGCAGCGTGTAGAGGTAGACGGGGAATACCGTGACTAGCGCCCCGCCCCTGCCGAAGTTGCTGTCACTATCAACCTAAGCACCGCGCCTGCCAATATGATCAATGGTATTGGCATCGCTTTGAACTGCACCGCTTCCATCGTGCGAAGGCGTCGGCCGAGCGCCTGTCATGGGCTTTGAAAAAGCATTCCCAGTGCGATCATGATTACGGCACTGGCGGTGGCAACCTTCATCAATTTCATTGTTCCGCCGTTAACCGGTTGAACGCTTTGCCAATACCGTGTGGCCGCCGAAGCAGGAAGGCTGCTCCACCAAGGATGTTTCGCAATTTGCCAGCCAATCAGCCAATGGCGGTGGTGAATCCGCGTGGCAAATAACTTGGTGGTGGTAGCAAACCAGAGATCGGTTCCCACTGCCGTGAGAGGTGCAACATCAAAAAATAGCAACAACGGCGTCATCCGAGCGCCACCACCGACGCCCGTAATGCCTTCGACGAGTCCGGTCAGTGCGCCTGCGACGATCAGCATCACGTCCATCGATTACCTTAGCTGCTCCCACATAAGCGCGATGCAGTCTTCCTCGCTCGTCGTGGCAGTGAGGAGATGCACTTCCGGCACCTCAGGCGCTTGGTATTCGCTATCGATCCCGGTGAAATTCTTTAACTCGCCTCGGCGCGCCTTTGCGTATAAGCCTTTTGTGTCACGCGCTTCGCAGGTATCAAGCGGGGCGTCCACATAAACTTCTACAAATTCATCGACCGCAAATAGCGACCGCGCAAGTCTGCGTTCAGATCGATACGGTGATATGAACGACACCAGCACAATCAACCCGGCATCGACCATCAGTTTCGCGACTTCACCTACGCGACGAATGTTTTCCACGCGGTCTGCCTCGGTAAATCCAAGATCGCGGTTCAGTCCATGGCGCAGGTTGTCACCATCGAGTATGCAGGTGTGTTTTCCTTCTGCGTGAAGACGTTTTTCGAGCAAATTGGCGATCGTTGATTTTCCTGCACCGGACAGGCCAGTAAACCAAATACAGCGCGCAGTCTGGTGCTTGATGGATGCTCGCGCTTGTTTGTTAACCTCCAAAGCCTGCCAGTGAATGTTCGACGCCCGGCGCAGGGCAAATTCAATCATGCCGGCACCGATGGTCTCAAAGGTGAGCTTGTCGATCAGAATGAAGCCACCCAGTGTTCGGTTAACCGAGTAGTGTTCAAATACCACCGGTTGGCTGAGCGATAGATTTACAACTCCAATCTCGTTGAGCGCAAGCGATTTGGCTGCGAGGTGCGCACCGGTGTCAACGTCTTCGCAGTATTTGATGTCGGTTATGGTCGCGCTGACTTCCTGACAGTGCAGTTTCAGCAGGTATGGCCGCCCGGGCATCATCGCCCGCTCCGACATCCACAACAGTCGCGCTTCAAATTGATCGGCTGCTTCCGGCGGTTCCTCCATAGCTACTATCACGTTTCCACGACTGATGTCGACGTCATCCGTAAAGGTCAGCGTGATCGATTCTCCCGTCGATGCTACCGCCAGCGATTGTTGACCCAGAAATATCTCTTTCACCTGGGCTATTGCGCCGGCGGGCAGGACACGAACTTTGTCGCCACACTGAACCGTGCCGCTGGCGAGACGACCGCATACACCACGAAAATCCTGATCAGGTCGGATGACACATTGCACTGGAAGGCGCAACCGTCGCGAAACGGGTTCACGCATATCCACCCGCGACACGTTAACGTTCGCCAGGTACTCCAATATCGGTGGCCCGCAATACCAAGACATGTTCTGGCTTGAAGTCGTGATGTTGTCGCCTTCCAGCGCAGATATTGGAATCGCCTGCACGAAGCGAAAATTGAGATCAATGCTGAATTGGGCAAACTCCGCTTCAATTCGCCTGAACACGGCTGCGTCAAAATTCACCAAGTCCATCTTGTTGATCGCTAACACGACGTGTCGGACACCCATCATCGACACGATGCGCGCATGCCGTCGGGTCTGTGTCAACAAGCCCTTTCGAGCATCAATGAGGATAACGGCCAAGTCGGCAGTCGAGGCGCCAGTAGCCATATTGCGGGTGTACTGCAAGTGCCCCGGCGTGTCCGCGACGATAAATTTACGTTGGGTTGTGCTAAAGAAACAATAGGCCACATCGATCGTAATGCCTTGCTCCCGTTCCGCCAATAAACCATCGACTAACAGCGCAAAATCGATGTTTTCACCTTGCGTACCGTACTTGGTTGAGTCTCGCGTCAAGGCGGAACGCTGGTCGTCAAATATGCTTTTTGACTCGTGTAAAAGCCGACCAATCAGCGTCGATTTGCCGTCGTCCACGCTGCCACAGGTAATGAAGCGCAGGGTTGAAGTGTCGCGTAATGACTCGCTAAAGACGGTGACGTCTGGCGTGGTGGTTCGCGTCATCAGAAATAGCCTTCGTGCTTTTTCTTTTCCATCGACCCCGGCTGGTCCGTATCGATCAACCGTCCTTGCCGTTCCGAATCGCGCGCGCTGATTGTCTCTGCAATGATTGCTTCCAGCGTTGAGGCCTGGCTTTCGATTGCACCAGACAGGGGATAACAGCCGAGCGTGCGGAATCGCACTTTCCGCATTTGTGGGGTTTCGCCTTTTGCCAGCGGCAAACGGGCATCATCGACCATGATCCATGTCCCGCCACGCGCCACAACGGGTCGCTCCTTGGCGAAATAGAGCGGCACAATCTGAATATTCTCCTGGTCGATATATTGCCAAACGTCCAGTTCGGTCCAGTTGGAAATTGGGAAGACGCGAATGCTGTCCTCTATTTTTGCGTGGGTATTGTAGAGGGACCAAAGCTCAGGGCGCTGTGCCTTCGGGTCCCAGCGGTGGCCTGCTGCTCGGAAGGAGAAAATGCGTTCTTTCGCGCGGGATTTTTCTTCGTCCCGCCGTGCACCGCCAAAGATGACGTCGAACTGCCGCGTGTCTAGCGCTTGCTTCAACGCCTGCGTTTTCATTACATCTGTGTAATAGCTCGAACCGTGGGTAAACGGGTCAACGCCCGAACGTAGGCCCTCTACGTTAGTGTGAATTATTAACTCCATACCCGCCTCGACAGCTGCCCGTCCACGGTGGTCGTACATCTCTCGAAATTTCCAGGTGGTGTCTATATGCAGGAGAGGAAACGGTGGCTTCGCAGGGTGAAATGCCTTCTTCGCGAGTTGCAGCATCACCGAGGAATCTTTGCCGATTGAGTACATCAGCACTGGGTTACGAGCACCCGCCACCGCCTCGCGGAAAATCTCGATGCTCTCCGCTTCCAGCATACGTAATCCGGGATATTTAAGGGCCATTGCCTTCGGCGATCTGTAATTGAAGCGTTTTCGATACGAGCCGATGTTGTTTGTTCCGCGTCGACCGCCTGCTCTTGCGTCGGCTGAGTCTGGAATCGCCTCCTTACCATCTTTCACCGTTGCACGGCATGTCGATTTGATTGTGGGGCCTTAGCAAGCGCCTAAGAAACTAAACCCCAGCATTGGCGCGGCTCTCTGGGCGATTTCACCCCGAAGTCCTCGCCAAATGGCGATCTATACTATTTGAACGACTGTGCCGCATTCAATATCGGATAGGCCACCGAGAACACTACATTCAGGAATTTTTGCAGTTCCGCCACTGGTGCGTTGGAGACATACAGCAGATCTTTGTTGCTCATCTGGAAGGTCTGCGCGACAAAGAAACTTGCCGGGTCACGCAGGTCGATGCGGTAAATCACGGCAACTCTGCCGTCAGCCGTGGTTACAACTGGCTGTTTCGGCCATGCCAGGGCATTGACGGGCTCAAAGCGGAAAATAAATACGCCTTGCGGGTCGGAACGCTCATCTCTCAGGCCGCCGGTGCGCGCAAGTGCCTGCGCCAATGAAATGCCCTGTGCTTCAAAATTGATTTCTTCATTCTTGCCTGTCGCCCCCAGCGCGGTAAAACTAAGCGGCTGAAACATGGCAGTGACAACATCTCCGCGCGCCAGAGTGACGTTTTGTTTTGGGTCACGAATGATGCTATCGAGCGGCATCGCGAAAACGCTATCGCCGCGCGTCAGCTGGATGGTCATCTTGTTCACCGGTTGGCGTACACCGCCCGCTGCGGCAAGCGCGTCGAGCAGCCGTTCACCTCCGGGTGTGAGCGGCATGCGCGTGCTGGTTGTGACTTCCCCGACGACAGTGACGTTGGACGACACGTTTTTGGTCAGTCTCACGAAAACTTCCGGCTGGTTAGCTTTTCCAGTGAGCCGTTTCACGATTTCTGCTTCTACAGCTTGAAGTGACTCGCCGGCCGCCTTGATTTTGCCTGCGAACGGTACGCTAATGTACCCCTCGCTGTTGACCATTTGGTCCGGCAATGTCGTTGCGCGGGCCGAGGTTGTCGCGCCACGAACATCAACAGGGCCGGATAAGAACAAGGTAGCTGGCGGCGCTTCCCAAATGGAAATCTCCAGACCATCGC
>JACMOJ010000489.1 GCA_014378085.1 Burkholderiales bacterium
TGCTCGACCAGGCTGCCGGGTGACACGATCAATATGCGCTGCGCGTCCGCGCGCATCAGCAACTCCCGGATCAGCAACCCCGCCATGATGGTCTTGCCCGCACCTGGATCGTCGGCTAGCACATACCGCAGCGGCTGCTTGGGCAGCATTGATTCATAAACCGCAGTGATCTGGTGTGGCAGTGGCTCGACGTTTGACGTGTGGACCGCCATCATCGGATCGAACAGGTGCGCCAAGTTGATCCGGTAGGCCTCGGCCGCGAGCTTGAAGTCGGCGCCGTCGGCGTCGAAGCTCCATGGCTTGCCTACCGATGCAATGCTGATCTCTGACTCGTTCGAGCGAAACAGCACCCGCTCGCCCAATCGGCCATCGTCGGCCTTGTAGACCACAGTCACGGCGTTGTCGCCCAGCGGATCGGCGCTCACGACGCGGACCACCTTTCCCGGCTCGATGCCGGATATCTGAGCGCCTTTGGCGATCTGTTCAAGTTTCATGCTTTTGTCCCCGATTGCCTGTTCTATTCATGTTCCGGCGCGCTCGCAATGACCGTCGCTTCGGCTAGTTGGCGCGCGTGCGCGCTTACGATTGATCGCCCCTCATGGCCCGCCGGAAACACTCCAGAGTGCAACTTAGCGATAAACCTTTTGGCAACGATTCGTCGTCGGCCGCTTGTGGCGACTGGCACCGCACTCACGTAAATCAAGGTAGTCGCGGCCACGACCATCCTTTCCTTCCTGAAAGACCCGGTTTTCTAACGGCTTGCCGGCGCGAAGGGGTTCGCTTTCTTCGAGCGTGTGCATGTCGTCTAGACAGCGCAGGAACAGGAGATAGGTGATTTATTCCATCACCTCCATCGGGTTGGAAATGCCGCCAGACCAAAAGGCGTTCCAGATGGAATCGACTTGGCTGCGAAGTTCGCCTGTGAGCATGAGGTAGTCGTCTCGTTAATATGGGCGCGGACTCCAAACCGACGCCACACGTTGCGTAACGTGTCAGCGTATCACGCGTCCGACGCCGAATCACGTTCTGGAGATTGGAAAACCGCTATGCCGACCAGCCTGCAACATCACATCCGCGACGTTCCCACTGATGCGCAGCGACGAGTGCTTTGGGTGCGGGACAAATACCGCAAGATCATTCAGGACACTATGCGGGACGAAACGCGGCTGGTGATGCGTACGCCGGTGGACGTCGAGCGCGGCCAAGCTGGCGTTCAGGTGCCCATAATGTGATCGCAGGTATGGTCGACGCCTACGACATCGCCAAGGCGGCGCTCTCACATGTTCCACTGCTGCTTTCAGTTGAAAATTATTATCAACCTCGACGCATTGCGAACAATAGTAAGCAAGGAAATCGACATACTCAGAATTCGGTCTTAGCGGACGTCCGAATAGGCGCAAAGGGGGCACTTTTTTCGGTGGGTTGAACCTGATATCAGGTAGAAAACAGGCTCGCGACGGCGCAGCGAGTTAGTAAAAGTTAGTATGGGCGCTGCCGGTTGCCCTGCGGGATGTTATGGATTGTTAAGGTTGCAACCTGAATTTCTCTTGCGACGATCACCTTTAGGTTGCCCCAAGTTCGCCGCAAGGTTGCAACAAGGCACGGCAAGATCACGGCAAGAAAGCCCTTCCGTTTCGCCAGACCTATCGATCAGTTTCTTGCCTTTCGCGGCGGAGTCCATATACGAATAGTTAGGCCCCAAGCCTGACGCGCGAGAGCACGGCGCGAGTTGCGGATTACGCCACAAGCGCTTTGCGCCACCGTTCTATGAGTTGGTATGAAATTCCAGTCTCTGTCGTTAATTCCGCAATGGTGTCGGTCATGGTGTTCTTCTCCCATTCCGCTGGATTCGTCCTGAAGTCAGCGTAGTAGCCGAGAACCCTTACACGACGTAGGTGGCGAAACCACACCCCGACTTCTTCGTCCGGGCGGCGGATGTAGTTGTATACACCGGTGACTTCAACAAGCGCGACTGGGTAATGGTGTGCGATCACCAGAACCAGATCCCCTGCTGTCATCTTATGTGCGAAATCCCAGTAGTCGCGCTGCGTCGCGTCGATAGCGCCCCGCTCAACGTCAGTTAGATCGCCAGGCGGATTGGCGAAATCTAGTCCGATGTAGCCGAGGCCGAGCGACCTCGTTGTGTGCGCCACGGCCTGCGCCGGGTCGGATGGATGTAGCTGCATTCTCCAGTGGCTCATATGGCGTACCTCCGAGTGACAGTGAGTTCAACGTGTTTTATACATCACAGGCAACTATAACTTTTACTGGTGTGCACGGGCAACCGGCGTGAGGGACTTTCGAGAGCTATTCGTACAAGCACTACCGCAGCATTTAATGGGCATGGCACATGATGCGCGAGGTGTTGGTCGCTGATCCGAAAGCCGGTGGCGATGAATTAGCAGGAGCGGCGGTCCGAACGTGTGAAACGCATCGATCCGCGTAGGCGCGCACGCGCGCTTTTCATCGAAACGGAGCGATTCGCCCAGTTGCAGGAAAATAGAATCGTCGCGCTAAATTTCGATGCGTGCCCAACACTGTTGGCCACGAATTGCAGGGTTCAGCAAAGATTGCGCCCAAGCGCATGAAACGTAGCGTGCAGTTTTTTGCGACAATCGAAAACGCAAAGGCCTGCGAGGTGCTGGCCTTGTAAATCGAGGACGGGAAAGATGGTTATCCGGGCGAACTTGGCAGCAAACGCGAGCGATTTTGACTGGCGTGTCAATACGTCAATTTCAGCCAAGACCAGCGGACTCGCCTGCAACGGCATCCCGCTGAGCGATGACGCACGATTAACAGTCGTCGTTCCAGTGCAATTAACCAAGAAAAAGAAGCTCACGCTTCCGATTCCGAACGCGACCGCACTATGTCTTGATCGGGCACATTCCGCGTTCTCTCACGCGAACGCATTGCGGAAAAAAGCAAACATTGACACCACCCTCAAATCCGACGTGAGCTTCCCCTTCACTAGTGATGCGATGGATTTTTTCGCACTTCGGATGGAGGCGGTCGTTTTGGCTGTGATTGCGATTGAAGCATTCGTCAACGAGTCTATCCCGGACGGGTACTCGTTCGTTTCGAAGCATGAGCGCACAGACCACACGCTCACTAGGCCGAAGAGTGAGATTGAGCGCTACGTGACGCTTGACGAAAAATTGGCGACGGTACTGCCCGGTGCGCTCGCCCGCTGCCCAACACCAAAGGGAATGGCTGCGTGGCAAAAGTATTTACTCCTCCGAAAATTGCGCGACCGACTTGTCCATCTTAAGACGGAAGATCGAAAGGCGATTTGGCCGGAACTCGCCTCGGTTTGGACCGATTTGGTGCTGTGCCTCGATCCTGCTCTATCGGCCAAATCGATCATCGACCATTTCGTCCCATACCTACCCAAACGGCCCGATTGGCATCGTCTGTACCCCTATGGCCGGTGTCTTCGACAGCACCGTGATGACTGACATTGTTGACGCAGGCGATGAAATTCGCGGATTTTCTCTCGCTGCTAACAGCAAACAATTCAGTTGCAGTTAACGGCCCCTACCTCGAGAGCGCATCAATGATTCAACCAGAGCAGCTTTCGAGCCTGACACCCGAGCGGGCGCTGTGGCTAATTCACTTCCTGAAAGAAAATCCGGATCTAGGGAAGCGTCTTCTGCGACTGGAGAAAAAGCATCGCGCTAACCTCAAGACCCAAGAGGCTGGGGAAAATGATCCGGAATCGGATATTGAGAGCAATAGTAAGCAGTAGCCCGGCGACGTATCTGTTTAATCGACGACGTACTCAACATAGTTGAGATGATGGATCGCTAGACAACAAAGGACAAGCCAAACTCTAGCTGTACAACTTATGTTCGTGATCAACCCAGACTGGATAAAAGGTTCGGTCAACCCAGAGGCCATGCACGCGTCCCAGCTCTTCGCGCGCTAGCGAAAACTGCCACGGCTCACAGCCTCGCAATTGCTCGGAAAGATGCGCAAATCCCTCCGTCTCCGTTGTCTTCTCCCACCTGATACGGTGCGAGCGAAGCGCATTTCCTGCCACTCTAAACTCCGCACACTTCATTGTGGAAATGTTCTTGAGGCGGTCGCATAAAGCAGCGAGATAAGTCGCCTTGATAGCCGTATCTGGAAGCCCGAACTTTACGTGCTCCAGTTCCAGATACTTAAAAGAGAAACCGACCAAACCATCATGAATTTCAGTAAGCGACGGCAGTTTTGACGCGCCCTTGAGTGGCGCGCCTTTATTCAGCTTCTTTGGCATCGTCCGCAAGAGACTTGAAGAACTGGGCCATCGAATCATGCGTTATTTCGCTCTTCGACTCCTCGTCTGGAGCAAGTCCCCCACGAGCCGTTAGCCATGGTGGTTCTTGATGTGTACGCAGTTCGAGTTCATAGCCAGAATCAGCGCCGTACGTTTCCAAAACTGAGGAAACAGTACTTTTGAGGTCGTCCGGCAGTGTCACAGGCGATTGAGCCTCGACAATCGGGTTCCATCGGTAACTCTTAAACGTTCCGTACACGCTAGGTTGTACTGGGCCGTGCACCCAAGCTTCAAGCCGATCCGGGAAGGCTGGCTTGCCGTCAAGAGCAAGACTCCAGCCCTGCACGTAATACAGCAGCTTTTGTAGTTTTAGGTTTGAGACCGGGTCGCCAGCCTCTTGAAAGAATGCGACGATGTACCGGGCGACATCAATTGCAGTTGCCATTCGGAACTCCTTTTTATAGTTATGCACATGTTGATAACGCAGTTATCCACAGGTTGTGACGACAGCATACACTTAAAGGGTAGGGACCGAAATACCTATCGGTAAACGGTTGCGAATGGCCGAAATAGCGTTGTAACCGAATCCATTTCAAACTGATCCACTACCGAGATTCCGAACGCCCGCTAACGCAAGATCTCCGCACGACCGGAGCAGACTTCGCGGCAAGAACGCGGCAAGTTCACTCGCGGTGCAGTTTGAAAAAAAATCAAGATTAATCAAAGAATGATGCGCAGCGATCTGCGTCATCGCTTCTTTGCAAGTTCGCGGGCTAAAGCTTCACGCGACGCTACAGGCAACAGGCCGACTTGCGTGCATAGTTGAAATTCAACGTTCTTTGCTGCGAGTATCTCGGCTAGCAACTCCACTGAAATGGGTGCAGCGAACAATCGTGTCGACGGGCCTTCTTCTGGGGGCGAGAATTTTTTGAACTTGATCCGTGGAAAACGCTGCGCGTCAACCAACAAATCAACAGAGTCACACAACTCATCAGCAGGCGTTTTGAGAGCCCAAACGAAGAACAACATTGCCGCTGCTTTCCCGTCAGCGTTGGGGTCTTTCCCCTCAA
>JACMOJ010000490.1 GCA_014378085.1 Burkholderiales bacterium
TCCTTAAGTTGTACGGCTACACCAGCGACGAAGGCGGTATCCGCCATGCGATGATAAACGAACCAGAAATTTCATTAGCCGATGCACGGTACTTCTTGTTGTCATGCACCTCTTTTGTCAACTACCTAAAATCGCATTTGTAGAAAGCCTAACTCGGCGGTCAAAATTGCTCCCTTCGGTCGCTGGACGGCGCAAAAACGCGCCGCCGTTTACCGTAAACGGTTGGCCATCAAAAATTGGAAATGTTGCATGTTGTACGGCAATGCCGTAGTATTGTTGAATGCGCACGGTTGCCGAAACACCAATGTTCCGGCGATACGCTGACGAAATTTGGACCGAGGATGAACGGCTTGCATTCATTTCATGGATCGCACTTAACCCCCTCGCTGGAGCATTGATTCCGGGCACCGGAGGTTGTCGAAAGGTGCGTTGGTCACGCGCGGGAATGGGCAAGCGTGGTGGAGCAAGGGTCATTTACTTTAACCCGAGTGAAACTACCCTATGGCTGTTGATTGTTTACACAAAGTCAAAATTTGACAATCTGCCAGGACTATTTCTGGCGAAATTGAGACTGGAGATTGAAGATGCCTTCTGAAACCAAAAAATTTCAACAGGACTTGTTGGAATCCGTTCGTCAAATGCGGCGCGGCCAGGTTGCTCGTAGCACAAAAGTGAAGTTGCCTTCCGCAGCGGAGGCCCGTATGCGCATGGGACTGTCACAGCAAGATTTTGCCGAGCTTCTCGGCGTCTCGCCGCGCACTCTTCAAGATTGGGAGCAGGGGCGGCGAGAGCCAACGGGGGCTGCCCGAATGTTGTTAAAGGTCGCGGTAAAGCATCCGGGTGTGCTCCGAAAAATGGCGCCTTAATGCAACATTTCGTTCCTGCGGACGAGCGAAGAGCCCCGTGCCGTTGAACTCAAATGATTACAAAAACATCAAAGGTGCATAGCACGACGACTACGAAAGCTCGTGCATCAGCGCGAGCGCTGTGGCGAATACAATCAACGCACCGCCCTGATGCGCAGCGCCAAGTGCCACGGGCACGTGCAACAACAACGTGGCGACGCCAAGCGTGAACTGCATCACGATGGCGACGAGCAGACAATGCGCCGCGAGGCGCGCACCTGAGGACACAGGTGACTTCACCGTCTTCCACCACAGAACTGGTATCAGTATCGCCAGCGTCCACGCAATCATGCGGTGATCAAACTGGACGGTGGCGATGTTGCCAATGAAATTGGCGTACCACGGCTCGATCAGAAACATGTCCGGCGGGATGATGTAGCCATGCATCAACGGGAACGTGTTGTAGGCGAGGCCCGCGCGCAATCCAGCAACCAGCCCACCGGAGAGCACCATTAAAAACACCAGCCCGGCCAGCCATTGCGAGAATCGCGCAAGTGCCGGTGGCGCCTGCAACCTTGAACTACGTGGCGACAACAAATCAAGCGCGACCCAGAACTGTGCTGCGAATATAAGAAAGGCCAAACCCAGATGCGCCGTCAGCCGGAGATGGCTCACGCGAGGCTCATCGACCAGGCCGCTCTTGACCATGTACCAGCCCATGGCACCCTGCAACGCACCGAGCAGAAATATACCGCCGAGCTTCCACGCCAGCGTGCCGCGTGCCGCGCCGCGCCACAAGAAATATACCAAGGGCACGAAGAACACGACGCCGATCAGACGTCCCAGCAGGCGATGAAAATACTCCCACCAGAAAATTCCCTTGAATTCGGCGACGCCCATATCGAAGTTGCGTAACTTGAATTCAGGTGTCAGTTGGTACTTCTGGAACATCGCTTGCCATTCGATATCATTCAGTGGCGGGAGGGTGCCGATGAACGGTTGCCACTCGACGATCGAGAGCCCCGAATGCGTGAGGCGGGTGACCCCGCCGACGACGACCATGGCGAACACCATTGCGCAACACAGCAGAAGCCAAATCCCGATGGCGCGGGGTGCAACGACTGTCGGCACGGCCGAAGCATTGGCGCGGGGGTAAGGCTCGGTCATCACATTCGAGTTGCTCATCGTACTCATCGGTCAATTATCCTTCAATTATCGGTCATCGATTGGACAGCAGTGTCAGCCAAAGTTCCACACCTTTCAACTGCCAGTTGATCACAATGACTGTGTTTTTCTTTCGGCATATCAATGAAATTTGGGACCCGTCTTCTGGCAATGTCAATACACGAGGGGACGCTACTATTTAGCGAGGCGCCGTGAAATTTTTGCCAGTTCGTTTCACCATGTCAGGCCGAGATCTCCAGCTCACAGCACCAGCCTTCTTTCCATCTGTACGCAACTGTCCAGTAATGTCAGCCACCTCTTGCGTTACGACGCGACCGGAAATGCCATCATTCCCACAAGCTGCGGCAAACGTCTCACCGATGCGCCGGGTAACATGTTAAATACGGACGCGGAGTTCAAACGCGGCCCACGAAATTGGCTTGCGGACAAAATAATTGCGTTGGTTGCGTACATCGCAATTGGCACCACCTCATTGAAACGAGGCGCCACTAAAACACAGCCTGCATGCACCTTCTGCGCGGCGCTCGCGGTTTTTTTGTACGTCGGGTTGGTGGCGATAACGGAACGGGCAATGGTGTTTTCGTAGCCGGCGCTGTGTCATCGAGGTCTTTGCGGTACGTCATTTTTCCTGGGAAACCAAGACAACGCGTGCAAATTCGTTCCACGCACGAAGAATAGCGAAAAACTTTGCCGATAACATTTGCTTCCGTCAGTGGCCACTTGAACAGTGTTGTGTAGATGCGCTGGACTACCGGGGTGACGCGTTCAATATTCGCGTACAGCCGTGGGCCCTGCATTTGTAGTCGCTTGACTTCAGTAAGGTTTTACGCAACGTAAATGACGATATTCCTTATTTGAAAACACCATTGCCCCCCCCATGTTCTTCATCTCGGGTAAAGCCTGACAACCCTTCGACGTGTGAGCCGGTAGTGATCGGTTCGCTGGTCTCACAGGAGAACAAATATTATGTGGAAGCCATTTGCGATTTTTATTTTGTTTGTGTGCAACACGCTCGGTGCAAGCACTGCCAGCGCAGTCTCCTTTGAGCCCAGAGACTTTGACGCATTAGCGGTGGAAGCGGACCAAGTCGTCATCGGCACGGCCGTGGCGACAAATTCGCGACGCACCGGTACCCGCGAGATTGTCACCGATTACCGTTTTAATAATCTGGAAATCGTCAAGGGGACGGTGCTAACCACTTCCCTAACACTGACAATGCTTGGCGGCACAGTTGGAACTGACACCTTGACAGTGGCAGGGGCGCCCACATTCCAGAAGGGCATCCGCTATCTCGTGTTTATCGCCGGGAATAACACCGTGATGTTTCCGCTTGTTGGAGGACAACAAGGCATCTTCCAGATACGCATGGAGGCATCAACCGGTATTTCGCGCGTTCATGATTACGCTGGCCGGGCGGTGACCCGATTGCCTGGTGGCAAGGCCCACGATTTAATAGACCACCTGGACGTAGACGCGGGCGAACCGCTCACCGAAGCCGTCTTTGTCGATGCCATTCGCGCCAAAGTGGCGCAACTGAACGCAAAATGAGCATCAAATTTGGCACCGCGATCACGCGGTTTCTAATCGCTGTAGGCGTCGCCATGGGAGTCGTCTCCGGCGACGCGCAGGCGTATTCGCTGATGGATGTTGTGCCTGGTGGGCGTTTGAGAATGAGCCTTGCGATGCAGGCGATCGTCGGCAATCAACCTGTCAGCGATGCGATGGCGCAATGGAACCAGGTGGGTATCGGACCCGGACAGGATCATGCTTTCTTTATCGGGCAAGCATCCAGCACCGCCGGCAGTTGTGGGCGCAATCAGCAAAACGAAGTCACCTGGTCGGCTAACAATTGCGGACTCGCCTTCGGTAGCAGCACGCTCGCGGTGACGACCACATGGTCATCGTCGGGCAAAGTTGTTGAAGTCGATGTGTTATTTAACAACACCAAGACCTGGAGCGCGTACAGCGGGCCGCTCAAATTCAACACCAATGGCACTGCGATCAATGACCTCACACGGGTCGCACTCCACGAACTGGGACACGCGGCCGGCCTGGATCATCCCGACGAAGCCGGGCAATCAGTCAGCGCAATTATGAATAGTCGAATCAGCAGTATTTATACGCTTCAGGCTGACGACATCGCCGGCGCTCACGCCCTCGCATGGCAGGTTGCGGCTTCCGTTGGCGTCCCGGTTTGCAGCCTGACGGCGTCGCCGTCTTCAATTACTGTGGGCGGCACCTCAACGCTGGTGGCCTCGTGCTCGCCATCGGCCACTTCTTATGCCTGGATCAATACCGGCTTTTACAGTAATGCATCGACAGGCGTCGTTTCCCCCTCGCTCTCGACGACTTTCGCGGTGACGGGATTTAACGCGGCTGGTGGAGGCAATTCCGCGAGCGCATTAGTGTCCGTTGCAACTGCCGTTGTGCGTCCGGATCTGGAGGTGTTGAGCGTTAGCGGCCCCAATAACGCGAATGTGGGTGGGCAAATCAACGTTTCTGGTGCAATTGCCAACAAAGGTGGCGGCACGACATCAACTTTTCGGGTTGGCTTTTATTTGTCTAACGATAACGCCATCAACGTCGGCGATTATCTTATTGGCTCCTGCAATTTTGCCGGCGGGTTTTTATCGGGACAGTCTGGCACGTGCGAGGGAGCATTGAACGTGCCCGCGAGTATCGCCGCAGGAACCTATTATCTTGGCGCCATCATCGACGATACATTTACCGTTAGCGAAAGCGATGAATCCAACAATATCAAGCTCGCATCGTCAGGGACCATCGTCATTGCTTCTGCCATAACGCAAGTGCCCGTCTGCACGCTAACTGCAACACCGGCCTTGATCAGTGCGGGCGGCTCGTCCACATTAACGGCGTCATGTTCGCCCGCCGCAACAACCCACGCCTGGACCAACACGGGCTTTGCGCCAAACGCCGCCAGTGGCGTCGTTTCGCCTTTCGTAACGACTAGCTATTCAGTCGCTGGCATCAATGCCGCTGGCGCCGGCAGCCCTGCCAGCGTCAATGTTTCAGTAGCTGGTATGGCAGCCAATTACACCGACCTTTGGTGGGCTGGTAGCGTGGAAAACGGATGGGGCCTGTCAATAAACCAGCATGGCAACGCGCTATTCAGCGTGCTGTACGCATACGACAGCGCCGGCAAGCCGGTGTGGTATGTAATCTCGACCGGTACCTGGGACAGCGCGTTCACGACGTATACAGGCCTGGTCCACCAGCCGACATCGGCACCACTCAGTGCGTACACGCCTACAAGCTTCGTGCCGGGCGCTGCGATCGGGAACGTTAACATCACCTTCACCAGCAACTCGACGGCCGTGTTGCGATACACGATCAACGGAATAACAGCGCAGAAGACAATACAGCGGCAGATTTTTGGTTACGGCGTCGCGCCGATAGCTGTAGGCGATATGTGGTGGGGTGGCACGACGCAAGACGGGTGGGGAATCAGCATTACTCAACAATCGGCAATCCTGTTCGGCGCGTGGTTCACTTACGGCCCGGACGGCCGCGTGGCGTGGTACGTATTACCGAACGGGACCTGGAATGGCACGACCTATTCCGGGCCGTTTTACAGTACATCCGGGTCAGCTTGGCTTGGCGCAGCGTACGACGCCAGCAAGCTAACCGTTAGCGAGACGGGGACCATGAGCTTGAGTTTCAACGGCAGCAACAGCGCAATCATGACTTACACATTCACCAGCGGGCCGTTTGCGGGAACGACGCAGAGTAAGCAGATCGTGCGTCAGGCATTTTGAGTTTTCAGCCATCGGTCAATTGGTGTTGCGAGCCAACATCGCCGCGCTCGGGCGGCATTAAGTTGCACTACGGCTAGCGGGAATGATTTAAATCATGACTTGTTGAAGTAAGACATGGAAGCGAAGCCAAGCTGTTGACATTACGTTAAGTGATGGATATTTTGTACCCCCACCGTCATGGATGGGGCAAACATGAATTTCACTTCAGGGAGACGCCTTCCATCCTATGAGATATCGATACGGGTGGAGAAGCGCAACCGTTCAACAATGGCGTTTAACTCGCGCAAAGTTGCCCGGACCATACTGCACGCGGAACAAGCGACGCCACGACGGGCACGCTTCGAACCTGAACGGATATCTCTGCAACCCGCGCCGCGCTTATGTTTGAAAAACCGCAGCGAATCAAAGCCCGGAACGAACTAATCAGCGGGGAAGCTTTACAATTTCGTTGGATCGCGGCGATTGGTCATTGGTGCTCGCAGCTTCGACAGTCAACATTGATCCAAGCAATAAGATCAACATTGCGGCAGATAGGGCAGCGAGGTTCGTCATTATTTTTTTCATCATGGCCTTTACGTTGCCTGATAGTGAAGTCGTACGATACGAGGAGCCATGTGACTTCGTTTTGATCTGTATCAACTGCGGTAAAGAAGCGAAGGGTAATGTGTGATCTGAGCCACGACGGGCGACCACAGGCGAGCACAACATGTTTAAACGAATTCTCGTACCAACAGACGGCTCGGCTCGCGCCGAGCACTCTGCTCGTGCCGCGATTGAGCTTGCGAAATTTCTTGACGCATCGATCATCGCCGCATGTGTATATCCGCCGCTGCAGGTTTACCCTAGCGAGCCGTTCGTGGCGTTCCCCGAACTCAACTCGGAGAAAACTGATCTTGTCAACTTTTCATTGAGGGTTTAAGCCGCCCTTTTTGTCAGCCGAGCGGATTGGCTGTTTTTGCTAAGTGTTGTGGATAAATCGTCATTAGCCGCTTCGATCAATTTGGCTTCGCACGCACGCTCAAACTGCGCTGGCGACAGGTAGCCCAAACTTGAATGCAGCCGTGTCGTGTTGTACCAGCCCTCGATATAGCCGAACACGCTGTGGGTCGCCTCGGCTCGGGTGGCGAAGTCCTGGCCGTGGGTCTCTTCCACTTTTAGCGAATGCCAGAAGCTTTCCATCGGCGCGTTGTCGTAGCAATTGCCGGTACCGCTCATGGACTGTCGCATGGTCTCAGCCGTCAGCCAAGCCCGCACCTCGTGGCTGGCGTACTGGCTGCCGCGATCAGAGTGGAAGATCAGCCCCGGTCGTGGCTTACGTACCGTATTGGCCATTTGCAACGCATCAAGCACCAGCGCTCGCGTCATGTGGCCAGCCACGGCCCAGCCAACGATCCGGCGGGTGAACAGATCAAGTACCGCGCACACGTACACCCAGCCCTCACGCGTCCACAGATAGGTGATGTCAGACAACCAGACCTGATCCGGTGCTTTGGCATGCGA
>JACMOJ010000491.1 GCA_014378085.1 Burkholderiales bacterium
CGCAGCGGTGCCAAGGCCGACCTGAATGCGGGCAAAGGCATCACGGCAATTAATCTCGGCTATGTGACGTCCGACCCGTTCTTCGGCATCACGCGCTTTGTCGATAGTCGTTATATCGCGCCAAATGGCGTGAATTGGGGTGGCTACAACAATCCAAAAATCGATACCGCGCTGGATAAATTGCGCAGCAGTTTTGACACTAAAGTACAAGACGGACTCTTGGCAACGATTCACCAAACCATGGTCGATGAGTCGCTAATGATGTGGGCGGTTCACGACGTGAATCCGCATGTGCTGTCGCCGAAAGTGAAGGGATTCATCCAGGCGCAGCATTGGTTTCAGGATTTGACAACGATCAAGATGTAATTGACTTTGTATCATGGGTTGCGCGTCGATAATGCGCAGCCCGCCTTTGCTTCGCCGGCTTTATCGGCATCGTTGCTTACCGTGTTGGAATTCTCTGAATGCTGTCCTACCTGCTAAAGCGCCTGCTGTTCACGGTGCCCATCGCGCTCGGCGTTACGCTAGTGTCGTTTATGCTGGTTTACATCGCGCCGGGTGACCCGTTGAATGCGATCGCCCCTGCTGATGCGCCAGCT
Source organism: Burkholderiales bacterium (assembly GCA_014378085.1). The sequence continues at coordinate 600 of JACMOJ010000491.1, forward strand.
GAGGTGATTGACGCTCTCAAAAGTGCTTACGGGCTTGACCAGCCTGTGCCGGTGCAATACGGAAAATGGCTTTGGCGGGCAGTGCAGGGAGATTTAGGTAAGTCAATTGCTTCAGGCCGCGAAGTCGCCAAAGAAGTCATCAGCGCAGTCAGCAACACCCTGCTTCTCGCGGGCGTCGCGGGGTTTTTCGGTGTCGCGCTAGGCGGCATCCTCGGCGCGTTGGCTGGTTACTGGCACAAGGGATTCATCGACCGGTTTGCAACGGTGCTCTCGGTAATCGGCGTGAGCATTCCGCACTACTGGCTGGGTCTGGTGCTCACCATTATTTTTTCGACATGGCTGGGCTGGTTCCCCGCAATGGGAGCGGGGCCGGGCGGATCTGCTGATTGGCAATTCGATATTGAACACATCAAACATCTCGTATTGCCTGCGCTCACACTTTCAGTAATTCCGCTTGGCATCATCACCCGGACAGTGCGCGCACTGGTTGCGGACACGCTTGAACAGGAATTTGTGACGGCGCTCCGCGCGCGAGGTCTATCCAATCTGGCTGTGTTTAAACATGTTGCCAAGAACGCTGCGCCAACGATCTTGGCGGTGGCGGGTCTGCAGATCGGCTATCTAATGGGCGGCTCGATTTTGGTCGAAACTGTTTTTGCATGGCCGGGCACCGGTTTTCTGTTGAACACTGCCATCTTCCAACGCGATATTCCGCTCCTTCAAGGCACGATTCTCGTGCTTTGTATGTTTTTCGTCTCGCTCAATTTATTTGTCGATATCTTGCAGTCGCTGATCGATCCGCGCATTGGTAGAGCATAGGGCCGAACTTTGACGACGGCTAACGCAAATACTTCTTCAATGGCCACGGCTCCCGTATCGCGTTCCGAGCCGATGACCCCCGCTGCGGCCCCTAATGGCGGCGGATACTGGGTCGGCGTCCTGCGCAAACTAATTCGCGATCCGGTTGCACTCGGCAGCGGCTTGGTGCTGTTGACGATTTTGGTCTGCGCCGTTTTTGCCCCTTGGCTGGCACCCGCCGATCCTTACAAAGGTAGCATGCTGCAGCGCCTTTTACCGATCGGAACCCCGGCTCACCTGTTGGGTACGGATGAACTCGGGCGCGACATGTTGACTAGGCTCATGTACGGCGGTCGCCTATCCTTGCTGATGGGGGTCGTTCCCGTACTATCTGCGTTTGTCATTGGCACCACCATCGGTCTCATTGCCGGTTATGTGGGTGGCCGCATCAATATGTTGACGATGCGCACCCTTGATGTCTTTTACGCATTCCCCTCGGTGCTGCTCGCGGTGGCAGTGGCTGGCGCGTTGGGGCCAGGCATGAGCAATTGTCTCATTGCACTCACGCTCGTATTTGTTCCGCAGGTGGTACGGATTGCCGAAAGTGTCACCACGCAAGTGCGCCGACTGGATTATGTTGAGGCGGCACGCATGAGTGGCGCTAGCGTGTTCTCGATCATCCGCGTGCATGTTCTGGGCAATGTTCTTGGCCCCGTATTCGTCTACGCGACTGGTTTGTTGAGCGTGAGCATGATTCTTGGCTCGGGACTTTCGTTTCTGGGATTAGGCGTGAAACCACCGGAGCCAGAATGGGGCTTAATGCTGAATACGTTGCGCTCCGCGATCTTCCGCAACCCTTGGGTTGCCGCGCTTCCCGGGGCATTTATTTTTGTGACTTCAATCGCTTTCAATTTGCTCGCTGACAGCGTTCGTTCAGCAATGGATATCCGCAAATGACCGCTGCTGTCATGACCGATAGATTGGCAGCAGCACCCGACCGTGGTGGGCCCGCACAGCCGTTGTTAGTCGTCCGGGGTCTTAAAAAATACTTCAAAATGCGGTCAAATCTTTTCGAGCGAGAAGCGAAATTTGTCCATGCAGTTGATGGCATCGACTTTTCAATCGCAAAAGGTACAACGCTCGGCATTGTTGGCGAATCTGGCTGCGGCAAGTCGACGACCGCGCGACTCATTGCGAAATTGATGCCGCCTGATAGTGGAGAACTTATATTTGACGGCGAGGGTGTTGGTGAATTTGGCGGACTTGAACTCAAAACCTTTAGACGCCAGCTGCAAATGGTGTTCCAAGATTCGTTTGCGTCGCTTAATCCGCGCCTGACCATTTTAGAGACAATCGCCTATGGGCCGAAAGTTCACGGCCTTAAGCAGGCGGCCGCAACACAGCGTGCGCGTCAGCTCATGTTGCGCGTTGGCCTTGATCCCGATCAGTTCGGCGCGCGTTATCCATATGAGCTTTCCGGCGGCCAGCGGCAACGCATCAACATTGCGCGCGCGCTGGCATTCGAGCCACGTCTTGTCATCCTGGATGAGGCGGTTGCCGCGCTGGATAAATCGGTGCAGGCGCAAGTACTAAATCTGCTGCAGGAACTCAAAGCAGAGCATCAATTGACGTATTTATTTATCTCGCATGATTTGCATGTGGTGCACTACATGTGCGACGAAGTCATGGTGATGTATTTGGGCCAAATCGTCGAAATTGGTCCGGTTGCCGAGATCTATGATCGTGCGTTGCATCCTTATACCCGAGCGTTATTGTCTGCAGTCCCATCGATGGACCCCGCGCACCGCACGCAACGGCCGCCGCTCGTCGGTGACCCACCGAATCCGATTAACCCCCTACCGGGGTGTCGCTTTCGCGACCGGTGTCCGCATGCGGACGCGGTCTGCACGGCGCGTGCGCCTGCTCTCGCGACGAGCATTGGCCATTCCGCACACCGGATCGCGTGTCACTTGTATGATCCCGCATCTGGTCATCGCGAGGCGCAATCCATGGGTCAATTGCAATGAGCAGCGCTGAGGCGCCATTGGTTTCGGTGCGCAATCTCAGCGTGGAATTCCACGGCCATCGAAAAGCCGCGGCGCTGAGCAACGTGAGTTTTGATCTCCGTGCGGGCGAAGTCATGGGGCTGCTCGGCGAATCAGGTTCTGGCAAAAGCGTTACGCTTCGCACCCTGTTAAAGCTGCATCCGACCCGCACGACGCGGGTCACTGGGGCGATAGAAGTTGGTGGACTCGATGTGATTTCGCTGACGGGTCGCGCACTCGAAAAGTACCGCGGCGGGATTGCTTCAATGATTTTCCAAGAGCCGGGCTTGGCATTCGACCCCGTGTACACCATCGGCCAACAAATTACGGAATGCATTCGTGCGCACGAACCGATTGGCGAAGCGGAGGCTTGTGCAGAAGCGCTTCGGATGCTGGAGCGCGTGCAGATTCCGCAGGCCAAGCGCCGCTACGATGCGTACCCGCACGAGATGTCCGGCGGCATGCGCCAGCGCGCGATGATCGCCTTGGCACTGTCATGTAAACCAAAGTTGCTGCTTGCGGATGAACCGACAACCGCGCTCGACGCAACGGTGCAAATTCAGATTTTGCTGTTGCTGCGCGAATTGCAGCGCGAGTCCGGCATGGCCGTCATCTTCGTCACCCACGATATCGGGGCGGCCATTGAGGTCGCTGATCGCATCGCCATCATGTATGCGGGACGAATTGTTGAAGACAATGCGGTTGCAGAGATGGTGACGGCACCACGTCACCCCTATAGCGCTGGGCTGTTGGCCTCTACCGTAGGAAGCGAAAACCGCGGCAAGCCGCTGACTGTCATTGCCGGTTCGCCGCCGGATTTGTCGGCGCTCCCGTCAGGCTGTAGCTTCGCCCCCCGCTGCCAAAGGGCAACGGCGCAATGCGCCGCCGAGGCTCCCCCGGTTGAACGCGTGCACAATGCCACCGTTGCCTGCTGGCATCCAATTGGAAGTGTCGCATCACCTCAGCTCGCCTAACAGCGCGACACTACATTACTTACCACTTACTTGCCACCGCACGCTTATGTTGAATACTGCCCGCGCCACCAACGCCATGGCTGTGGCACCGCACCACCTAGCTGCACAGTCGGCGCTCGCGGTAATGCGCGACGGTGGCAATGCGATTGAAGCCATGATTGCCGCTGCGGCAACGATCGCGGTCGTTTATCCGCATATGAATGGTATCGGTGGAGATTCATTTTGGCTGGTGGTGCCGCCAGAAGGCGAGCCGTCGGCCATTGACGCCTGCGGTGCCGCAGCCCGTGCGGCCACAATCGAGGCGTACCGGTCGCGAGGCCATATCGCGATTCCCATCCGTGGCCCGCTCGCGGCCAACACCGTTGCGGGCACCATCGGCGGCTGGCACGAAGCGCAACGGCTTGCGGCAGAGCGGGGTGGCGTTCAGTCCACCGCCAGGCTACTGCGAGACGCCATTGACTACGCGAGCGACGGCGTGGCCGTGACCGAAAGCCAGCAACGCTCCACTGCGGCTAAGTTCGCCGAACTCGCGTCGCAGCCGGGCTATTCAGAAACGTTTTTGATTGATGGCCGGCTACCCGTCGCGGGCGAGCGGTTCAAACAGCCACGTATGGCAGCGACCTTACAGCAACTTGCTGCTGAGGGACTGGAAAGTTTTTATCGCGGACGGCTGGCAACGCGTATTGCCGAGGACCTTAGTGCCGTGGGCAGTTTGGTGTCGTGGGAAGACTTGGCGGCTAACTACGCGACGCGAAAAACACCGCTACACGTCGAGCACTCGCAAGGACGGCTGTTTAATATGACGCCGCCGACGCAAGGCGTGGTTTCGCTCGCCATTCTCGGGGTGCTTGATCGCGTTGGACTCGCTTCGGTAGCAGCGGACAGCGCAGACCATGTGCATCTTGTGGTTGAAGCAACCAAGCAAGCGTTCAAATTGCGCGATCAATTTGTTACTGATCCAGCTGAAATGAAGGTGGCACCACAATCGCTGCTTGCCAGTAAACGGTTAGATGACATGGCCGCAAACATTGATCCAATGCACGCAGCCGCATGGGGCAGTGGGCGCGGCCCCGGAGACACGATTTGGATGGGGGTGGTCGATAGCAGCGGTGTCGCAGTGTCATTTATTCAAAGCATCTATCACGAGTTTGGCAGCGGTGTGGTGCTGCCTTCGACTGGTATCAATTGGCAGAACCGCGGCGCGTCGTTTAGCCTGGATGCGAATGCACTACTGGCATTGAGGCCAGGCAAGAAGCCGTTTCACACCTTGAACCCCGCAGCGGCAAGACTCAACGACGGCCGTACGATGGTCTATGGCACCATGGGCGGCGACGGACAGCCACAAACCCAAGCAGCGGTGTTCACGCGCTACGTGGTGTTTGGTCAGCGATTACAGGCAGCAATCACGGCACCGCGTTGGTTACTGGGCCGGACATGGGGGCAGAGCACTGAAACGCTCAAGCTAGAAAATCGTTTTCCCGATGCCGTCGTCACAGAGCTGATGCGCCGCGGGCACGATGTCGAGCTTCTGTTGCCCTTTGATGAGACGATGGGTCACGCCGGTGCGATTGTGCGACACCCGGACGGCACGCTTGAAGGTGCTAGTGACCCAAGGTCTGATGGTGGCGTTGCGGCCTGCTAACGTGGCACGATTACACCGCGCCACCCCCGCTGCCGATGCGGCACCGTTGCGTCGGAGGCCTCTAACACCGCGAGCAGTAACATAGCGATGACGTAAGCAGGCTACCATCAGACCTATGAACATCAGCTTCTGGCTTCGCGCCGTTGACGCACATTCGGTAATTTAGATCGCCATTCGGCGGGGTTTTCCAAGCAAAAAGCCTCTAAACACGCCGCCAGCGCTTGTGTTCTACAATGCGTAACTTTTAAAAACGCTAACATTGTTTCTCCGGCGAAAGCCGGGGCCTCCGTTTTCATGCAGTATTCGTGACTTGAAAAACTTGGATAGCGGCCTTTGCCGCTACGGCAGAGTTTTTAGACGTTGCCAATGAAAGTGGACGACGCGCCTGCAACGGCCTGCAACACGCGCAAATATTTTTTGCTACGTTCCCGCTTCCGGGTGCGTACCATAATGCTTTCCCGCAATGACAAAGATAACCATGACCACCAAAGAAACTTTCATTCCTAGCAAAGACGCATCGCTCGAATCATCGATTGCCACCCTGCTGGGAAAACTTGATGCAATCGGCTTCCACGTCGAGGAGCGCTCTTGGCTCAATGAAATCGAAAACATCTGGTCTGTACACGTCACCGATCGCGACTGCACGCGTCTTTTCAGCAACGGCAAGGGCGGCTCTGAGCTGGCTGCGCGGGCGAGCGCGTTGGGCGAATTTTTTGAGCGCCTCAGTACCAATTATTTCTGGACGCATTTCTATCTCGGCGAAAAAATCGCCGGCAATAAATTTGTGCACTATCCGAACGAACAATGGTTCCCGATTAAGGCCAACGCAAAGGCATGGCCCAAGGGCATCCTTACACCCGAACTGCAGGCGTTTTACAACCCCGACAAGGCGGTGCGTGCGGACCAACTTATCGACCTCAATTCCGGCAACGCCGCGCGCGGCATTTGCACGATTCCGTACACGCGCTTACGCGATGGTGCGACCGCGCTTTTTCCGGTGAACATCATCGGCAATATCTACGTAAGCAACGGAATGTCAGCCGGCAACACACTGATGGAGGCGCGTACGCAGGCGCTTTCCGAGATTTTTGAACGCGACATTAAATTCAAAATTATCAAAGACGGCATTTGTTTGCCCGATGTGCCGGAAGCGGTAATTGATCGATTTCCGCGTATTGCGGCGGGCATCCGCGGCCTGCGCGCAGCCGGCTTCGGTATTCTGGTTAAGGATGCATCACTGGGCGGCAAGTATCCGGTGATGAGTGTGACGATGCTGCACCCCAAAGATCAGGGCATTTTCGCCAGCTTCGGCGCGCATCCGCGTTTTGAAGTTGCGCTGGAACGCGCGCTGACCGAATTGTTACAAGGCCGCGCGCTGGACTCTCTCGGTGACTTCCCCGCAGCCGGATTCGACATGGATGAAATCACCGACCCACAAAATTTGGAAATCCATTTCGTTGATTCCAGCGGCGTCATCAGTTGGGAATTTTTGCGCAATACGCCTGATTTTCCGTTCGTCGACTGGAATTTCGGCACTACCACCGAGGAGGATTACAACTGGTCCGTGGAATGCATTCACAACAGCGGCTTTGATATTTACGTCGCTGACTTCACGCATCTGGGGGTCTACGCCTGCCGCATCTTCGTGCCAGGTATGTCAGAGATTTACCCCATCGAAGAACTGCAATGGGAGAACAACACGGTTGGTAATCTGGTGCGCCCGGCGATCCTGCGGTTACCAGAACTTACCGAGGACGAATGCCGTACATTGCTCGACACCTTTGACGAACTGGATCTGGCGGAGAACATTCCCATTACGACACTCATCGGGTTAGCGGCGGATGCCGGCACGACGTGGGTGGACTTGCGTGTCGGGGAGTTGAAAGCGTTGCTGGGGCTGGCTGCTGGCGATGCGGATGCGGCGCTCGACGGGTGCGCGTGGATTAGCCAATTTGGGCAGCTGGGTGAAGAACGCGCCCGAGTCTACCGGTGTATTGAAAATATTTTGCAGCTTGACGATGTTGAGCGTTACGACGCGAGTTTGCGTTTGCTGTTTGGGGAGAAAACGCTGAAACAGGCTTATGCGCTGGTCAATCGTAAGGAACAGTTTTTTGGGCTAAATACGCTGGGGCCAAATTTTGAAGGCAGCGAGATGCATCGGCAGCTGCTGAAGGCTTATGAGAAGGTGCAGAAACCGCAAGCGATCTAACGAAAGATTAAAAAATCCTCTCAAACATTGTTCACCTCGATCGCATCTGACGCACTTTTTTCGGCTGGCGTCCGAGTCTGTGACCGCGCCTTCATGGTGTGCCGGGCGAAGAATCGAGCGCAGTGTGGTGCGACGCTACTGAAACTGCTTCCAAGCATCCTGCAATCCAAGCCAAAACGCTACGTGAAGCTTGGTCGCCCCGGCGTTAGTGCGAACCGTCGGCATCTTACTGCCCTGATAGCCAATCACGACAACTTTGCCGCGTAACGCCTGAGGCGCGACTTTGCCCTCCACTACGTCGGCGAACGAAAAATAGGCGGTGTCGTCCGCGTTGCGAAAGGTAGTGGCGGACAACATAATCTGGCTCTGGGCATCGAGCGAAACCGTTTTATTGCCAAGTCGAATTTGTTTGCCGGGCTGGATCGTAAGTGCCGTATCGCCGAGCGCCAACGATATCGCCGCAACAGTCAGAGAAGGGTAACTGCGCTCGCCGAGCCGCTCAAACGCCGGTACACGATCGACGGTGGTGATGTCGACAAAACCAACGTTGTGGGCGCGATTGCTCAACACCGGTATTGGCAGCCATCCGGAAACACCACTGACGGCGACAGGACCGGCCGGTACGGCCAACACAAATCGCTCAGGCAAACGATTCGGTTTCGATTCGGTGTCATCAATACGCGCCTGCAAAATCACTTTTGTTTTGCTGAGCGCGCTGGCTAACGCCGCATCACTTGCAGCGTTGCTCGGCGCGTCATAAAAGAATTTCAGCACTACACCCCGCACGCCGGCGGCGGCAAGTTTATCGATTGCCTGCGCTGTTAGCGCGCGGTCAACGGGGAAGCCGCCGTATTTCGCCTCACTGGCTTCGTCGATCATCACCAATGCAAATGGCGATTGTGCCGCCACGGCGAGCGGCACGGCGAGCAACGCGGTGACCAACGCACCCAAGCTCAGCATCAACGTTTTCGCAAGCTTGCGAATCACATGTCTCCAATCGGGTTACGCATCACGCCAATGCCGTCGATCTCGGTTTCCAATAAGTCGCCCGGCTGCATCCACTCAGGTGGCTTGCGCGCAAACCCTACACCCTCGGGCGTGCCGGTAGAGATGATATCGCCGGGCTCAAGCGTTTGTCCAATCGAAAGATCGTGGATTAAACGCGGGATTTTAAAATACAGATGTTTGGTACTCGAACGTTGTTTGACGACATTTGAAACCCGACACTCAATGTTGAGGTCAGAGGGGTCGATGGCATCTGCGGTGACGATACACGGCCCCATCGGGCAGGTGCCGTCGAGCGACTTGCCCTTGTCCCACTGGCCACCGTGACGTCGCTGGATGTCTCGCCACGTAACGTCGTTGATGACGGTATAGCCAAACACATGCGACATCGCGTCGGCCTCAGGAATATTCTTGCCAGTTTTGCCGAGCACCACGCCCAACTCCACTTCCCAATCCAGTTGTGTGGATACATTCGCGTCGAACGGGATGGCGTCGTATGGGCCCGTGACCGCTGTCGGTGCTTTGGAAAAAAACACCGGCCACTGCGGCAGCTCGCGGGGATCTTGCATCGACGCCGCGCCTTCTGCGAAATGATCGAGGTAGTTCCAGCCCACACAAAACACGTTCTTACGCGGCCTTGGAATCGGCGCCTTCAACACGGCGCGGTTCAATAGTATGGGGTTCGTCTTTGGTGCGGAGTTGATTTCTGCGAGCAGGTCAAGCGTTTTCACGCCACCATCGATGATATCAAGCATTGTTGTTACGTTCACCGACGATTTACGCGCGGCCGCCTCGTCGCGTAGGTCAATCACTTCATCCTTGGTCACCCAAAGTCCCGTGCAAAGTTCGTGGCGGTTAAGCATTTGATAAGTGACAAGTTTCATTTGTTATCCAAACTGTTCTTCGAGTTTCGCAAGGGGATGTTCCGCAGCAGTCCAGCGTGGCGCAAAGAAAGACGCGACCACCTCGGTGTCCACCCCGGCCAGTGTGGGGGGGCTCCACCGCGGCTGATTATCTTTATCGATGGCGAGTGCGCGAATGCCTTCCACCACATCCGAGTGTTCAAAGGCGCGGTACATCATGCCAAGCTCAAGTCTTAAACATTCGGCAACCGAAAGCTTATGCCCGTTTTCGATTTGTTGCTTGGTGACTGTCATCAGTGTCGGGGAGCGTTTCTGCAAATCTTCTACGGTCTTGTGCGCCCATTTAATGGCGCTTGGTTCTGTCTCGGCTTCGAGCGAGGCGATGATGTCTTGCACATTTTTTTTGCCGGCAAAGTGTTTCTCGATGACATCGCGCAGTGAGGCGAGACTGGAGGACAACATCGATGCGGGAGCCGTTGTTGCGTTTGAGGTGATCAATCGAACAACATCATTAAGTGGCGTGTTGCTCCAATTCACCGCGTCGAGTTGCTGAAAAAATAAGTGCTGCGCATCCACCGTCATGTACGTGTCCGCGAGTCTCGCGGCAATCGCGTCGGCGCCATTAATCATGTTCGAGGTCAGCCCCAGATAGAGCCCCATTGCGCCTGTTGCGCGCGACAAAAAGTAGGTGCCGGCAACATCCGGGAACAAACCAATTTTTGTCTCTGGCATCGCCATTTTCGTGCGATCCCCCACGATTCGAAACGTAGCACCTTGTGATATCCCCATCCCACCACCCATCACGATGCCATCCATCAGCGCGATGTAGGGTTTGCCGGTCGACTTCAAAAACCGATGCATCTGATAGTTGAGTGTGTATTCGGTGATGAAAAACTCTTCATGCAAACGTGGGCCGAGCCCGGTGATGCTGTTGTACAGGCCACGTACATCGCCACCGGCGCAAAACGCCTTTGGGCCACTGCCGCGTGCAACAACGGCATACACGTTGGGGTCGTGCGCCCAACCATCAAACAGTTCGCGCAAACGTTTGAGCATGTCAAGCGACAACGCGTTTAGCGCCTGTGGTCGATTCAGCGTGAGATGCGCGACGTGGTTGCGGACCTCGACGAGGATTTCGTCGTTGGTGGAGTTATGCATGAGTAGAAAGAAAAAGTCTTTGAGTGGCGGCTATTTTCAGCCACTTATGGCTGAAAACGCCCGTGGATAGTAGGGTTTACTTGTTTTTCCAGTTCGGTTTGCGCTTTTCTAGAAATGCGTTCACGCCTTCTTGCTGGTCTTCGAACGTGAATAGATCCATGAAGCGTTCTCGCTCTAGTGCCAGTCCCGCTGTGCGTGGCACACCATTGCGCGCGTTATGAATGAGCGACTTACAGAACGAAACGGACTTCGGTGAGAGCCCTGCGACACGTTCTGCCATTGCCATCGCCGCTTCAAGAGATTTGCCTTTTTCAACCACTTCTTCGACTAACCCAATGCGCAGCGCAGTTTCGGCATTCACCCGTTCGTTGGTGAGGATCATCCGTTTGGCCCAGCCTTCACCCACCAGCCAGGGCAGGTTTTGCGTGCCGCA
>JACMOJ010000492.1 GCA_014378085.1 Burkholderiales bacterium
CCGATGAACGTCCTGACTGGCTGGCCTGCGTGTACGACGATCGCGCCGTGCAAGTCAGTCCGCACCTCGTTGATGTCCATGCGGCCCATGAAGCCGGGCAGATGGATTGTGTGATGGCGCACGTCAATGCAACGCCGGCCAAATTGCACGTTTCCATCATCGACTCGGTTCTGACGCTTGCAGAATTGGCACAGCACTTGCGCCGTTTCATCATGGTCAGGCGTGATGGTGGCAAGAACGCGACGTTGCGGTTTGCCGACTGTGCCGTCCTGCCGCAACTGGCCATCGCGTTCATGCCTGCGCAGTGGGCGGCCCTGGTTTCGCCCATGGCGCGCTGGCATGTGCATGGTTATGACGGCAAATTGGTGGCGCTGCCGGGGGCGGATGCGGCGGTGTTGTGCAGCCCAACGCCGCTGGTACTGACGGAGCAGCAATTGGCCGCGCTGCATGAAGCGATGATTCCGAACATGGTGCTGGGGTGTTTGCGCGCAATGCGCCATGGAGCAGCCCTGCCAGGCATTGCAGCGGATCAGCATCGTTGGGCAGGCGAAGCATGTCGACTCTGGCGCAATGCCAGAAATGTTCACGACATCGTCCTTAGGTGGCTCACGTCGGCCGCGCTCGACACGAACGGCGCGGTATTTCAACAGGAGATGGTTGGCCGCTTGCTTGTCATGTCCGACCTTCAGGAAATTCGCGCAGGGCTGCATGCGGCGGTTGAGGGTTATCGCGCCAAACTTAGTCCGATGGGGGCACGTCAATGAAAAATCCTGGAATCAGTTCCCGCACGGCCTGGAAACGCTTGCTGATACTCGCTTCCGCGCTATTCGTCGCGTGGTGGCTTGCTACGTCAATACGTGAGGGAGCCAATCGTGGTGATTTCGTCCCGGTTGATTTTGGTGGCACGCAACACATAGGACCGAATTTCAGTATTTCAGCGTTTTACCTTAACGGAGCTAACGGCTTCAACGTTGGACGGGAGGGTGGTGGGGGCACTAGCGTTTGTTGTGTACTGATTCCACGAAGTTGGCGACCGGGTTTATCTGTCGATTTGCGATGGGAGGTTAGAGATTGGACCACAGAAAACGCGGCAGAAATCGCTGCTGGCGATACCAAAAGCATGACGTTTAAACACTTCATGGCGAAGGTGCCAGTCGAGAAATACGAGATGCCCAGTCAGGTAGAAGTTCATTTTTTTGCTGGCGGGAAGGCAAGAGTGGTTGTGGGTCGCCATGTGCCTCCAGGGCTGAACGACGAGATTCCACATGCCAATTCATATGCGACTGACTCGGCAACCGTTGGTCAGCCAGTCGCGGATATGTTCACCGAAGAAGAACATAACGCGATGCATCGCCGGGAAGAGGAACGCAAACGCAAATATGGAGGAGACTGGAAATGAGCAAGGAGATGGATTTCAAGGTCGGACCTACTTTGGAGGCGCCGGTCGCCGCCATAGTTCATGTGGAGCCGAAGCTGCTAACCGATTGCGCAAAATGCGAAGGAAACATTAATCTCGGCTTATTCTTTGATGGAACCAATAATAATATGGATAATGATTCTGAAGATCTGGGCGAAAGTAATATCGTAAAGCTCTTTCATTCGTATCGAGATGACAGGAGTAAAGCTTACTACCGTCGCTATATTCCTGGCGTCGGGACACGTTTTCCAGAAATTCGAGAAGAGGGTGAAAGCAGTCTCGGTACCGGTTTTGCAATCGGCTGCGAGGAGCGCGTTCTATTCGGTTTGTTGTGGGTACTGAATACAATCCACTGTTGCGCATTCAATGAGCAATCTTTCTACAGTGATGCACAGGTTGTTGCGTTGTGCTGTTGTCAATCAATTAATTCATCAATTGTCCGGACAGACGATCATGCCGCGCTCGCTAGCTTGGGACTCGAAAATGGACTGCGCATTCCCGACGCGATTGGAGTTGGGATGCGGGAAAGTATTCTTAAAGAGCAGATCAAAAAGCTTGAAAAAAAATTAGTCAAAGGCAGGCCTGTCATTAAAGAATGCTTTATCGATATTTTTGGTTTTTCGCGCGGCGCGGCCGAGGCCCGCGTATTTTGTCATTGGCTCGATGATCTACTGATCGATGGCAAGTTGGCTGGCATCATCGTCCATTTTCGGTTCGTCGGTGTGATCGATACCGTGGCGTCGGCGGGCTTCTGGTCGAGTGTCGTGGCCACGACAACTGGTCTGAATGGCGGACACAGTGGGTGGGCAGATTCGAAATTTCTGCGCATTCCCGCATCCGTCAAAAATTGCCTGCATATGGTCGCGATGCATGAGTTGCGCAAAAATTTCCCACTCGATACGATCATATACGATGACAAACTACCAGCGTATTGTCAGGAATTTGCCTATCCTGGCGCTCACAGCGATGTTGGTGGCGGCTACAAGCCGGGAGAATTGGGGATCTCCGTTGGTAAAGATGTGTACGAAGGTGACGCATTGAAACTGTCTCAGATTCCGCTCAATCACATGCTGGAATGCGCGGTTGCGGCGGGCGCACCGATGGACAAAGGTCTCGCCGCCACCGGTCGCAATCCAAAACCCTTCGCGATTGATCCGCGCGTTCAGAAAGCCTATGACGATTTCCTGAAGATCTCCACCTTGGCACCTCGCCCTGTGCATGAATGGCTACAGCCTTACCTCAGTTGGCGCTGGCAGGTGCGCGCGCGCCACGCTATTCTCAATCATGTCCGTCTGGCCCACAAGAACGATAAAGCCTTACTTACTGAATATAACGGATATCTGTTGGCCGACGCGCAGTTGCTGGACGCGCCGACCAGGCGAAGTATGCTGAGCCTGCTTTTGCCATTGCCATTGACCGGTGCCATGGCAATCACGCAAGCGATTTCCTGTGCCACGCTTGATCCCGAGGCGCATGAGGTGCTGGCGCGTGCCAAGGCAGCGAACCCCACGGACCCTGCGCTGGCTGTCCTGTTCGACCATTTCGTTCACGATTCGCTTGCAGGGTTCAACCACCACGCGCTCGAGCTGACCGGCTACTGGCGCTACCGCAAGGGATTCCTCGGC
>JACMOJ010000493.1 GCA_014378085.1 Burkholderiales bacterium
GCCTAGCTTGGTTACCGTCGGCAGCGTCGTCTTCAGCTATCAGTTCGAATTTGACTTTCTTGCCGTCAATCATCATGCCTTTGGCATTGGCTTCTTCAACAGCCAGGCGCGCGCCGTTTTCGTTGTCTTTACCGAGGTGAGCGATTTGGCCCGAAGTCGGCGCCACGTGGCCGATCTTGACAACAATTTCCCCCGCCGACGGCAAGATAAACGTAGCTGGAGGCGCTGCAGAAGTTGCCGTTTCAGGATTTAAGTTCCCATTCGCACGGTTCGGCACAATATCCGCAACGGCAGGCGCAGAGGCCTGACTGCCTGAGGGTTGTACTCGCGACCTCGACCAAAGCATCCATAACAATAGCGCGACCACCGCAGCGCCAACGCACAACAGCAATGACTTGCCGACGCCATCAGAATGTGCTGTTGCGGTCGGAGCATTCGTTCCACGGGCGTGCGTGGTGGTGGCAAGGGGCGTAGGCCAAGAAACGGGATGTTCCAAGGCAAATGGGGCGGACGCTTGGGCATCAGCCGGGACTGTGGCAGCAGTGCCCCCGCTCTCATCACGCTGTACCGAATCGGCATTCTGCGGAGGCGAAAGTGTTGGGTCGATCGTTGCGGCCAAAGCCGCGTTCCGTCTAGCCTGTATCCATTGGTCATGTTTGCGCCGCTCCACCGGAGAAACGAGCACGTAGTAAGACGTTAAAAGCACGCGCCGAATGCGGGTTGCCTCCGCGTCACCCGGATAGCTTTCCTCTGAATACTTCGCGGTCAACGCATTGAGTGATGCGGTAATTACCTCAACCGGTGCGTCCTCAGCCACCGACAAGTTGCTGTAATGAGTGTGAATAGCGTCACTCATGCAGAACCAACCTTCTCCGCAATTACGCGTTTTCGAATCATCGTTGATTTCATCATGCCGCTCGACGACCCGGTTTGTAAAGTTCGTAAAGAATAGTTTCAAACGTTTCGACCAACATTGGCGCAACCAAGTTTTGCCGATACCACTCAACCGCGGGCATACGCGCAATTAGTAGGGCGTCAAAAACATTTGACACAAGCGTGGGTTTCGCAAAAAAGTCCAACGCAATCATGAGCGCTAGCTCGTGAGTCGAGGACGGTATTGGCCCCGAATCCAGCGCAATTGCATGCTCGGAAATCTCGCGCACATCGACGATGTGCATCAGCAATTCGCTCGCCAAATTCGTTGCATGTCCGAGGTCGGCGCGCTTTTTTGGCGGCGCGTTGCCGTAAACCGCGTTACTCATTGAGTCGAGCGCAGTGACCGGCTTTTTCTTGAAGAATTCAAACATTGAATTGCCACTTTTTGCTTGAGAGGGAGGGGGCGAATGACGCGACGTTCCGCTACGAAAATCCATCACATGACTTATTTAAAACTCACTTTCGTCGAGGCTATGCGTTTTCATATTGCCGTTGCGCACCTTGTAGAGCGTCATCGTCATGTCGGTGTAACGGGTGCCTTCGAGAGTAGTTGTTTCGGTCAGCACAAACGCGTCAGATCGTGACAGGGCTCCGCTACTGAGGTCACGATAGCGAATGTCGAAATTGCCTGCCACCACGTTGCTGGCGCGAAATTGGCTGCCCGCGCGAATGAAGAAATGCCGCACCGGTGTGGGTACGGCGACGTCGAGGTTCACAAGCTTCACAAACATATCGGAATCGTTTTGGGTGTTGTCAACAGTTAACGAGGACATTCCACCCGAAAATAGCAACGGATATCCGTCAACGTAGCCGTTCGTCAGCGGAAAGCTGTAACCGTTCGGTGCTTGGGCAGGTCGAACATAGCGCGCCTTAGGCGGTGGTGAACTGGTTAACTTCGGCGCGATGCTCGGAGTCGCTGGCAAGGGATGATCCGTGTTCGCCCACCAGATCCAGATTCCCAGCGCCAGATAGATGAACCAGTAACTGAAGACGTGCGCTAATAAGCGCGGTATTAAAGGGTCCTGCGCGGGGAGTAACGGACTCGGCACGCGCGATGCCTGATCTCGCCGTGGGGGTGGTGCGGGTGGTGGCGTTGGTGGTGGCGGGCGCTGGACTGTCGGCGTTGCCACTGCAGGCGGCACAGCCGTTATAGATTCCTGTTGTGCAATCCAAGCATCGTGCGCAACGCGTTTTATCGGATCGCTCAACACCTCGTACGACTGGTTGAGGACTCTTATGACGCGCTCGGCTTCCGCATCGCCCCCGTTGCGATCAGGATGATATTTTTGCGCCAGCGCTCGATATGCAGCGCGAATTACTTCTTGAGGCGCCGTGCGGGATATTTTTAGATTGTCGTAGTGTGTGTGCATCATGAAGATCGCAACACGTGGGTTAGACGTGAACGCGCGCTACCTCCCGGCCAATACAGCCTGCATGTCAGACTCAAAGTACGCTTTGTCCGCACAACGCACATTTAACCGTTCTACCGCTGCATTTTGATCGGCGACCCGTTGATTGAACGATGGAAGATTCGTGTTGTAGCTTTGCACCATCGCCTGATGGATACCAACCGACTGGTTGTACGAGTCCACCGAATACGCATCAAACTGGTCGAGAGACGCGCTCTGCATGGCGACGACACGCTCGTACTGGTCAAGCCGCAATTTTTCCGACTCGAATCGAGCGGACGATGCATCGATCGCGTCGGCATCCTGATTAATCGCATTTTGAAGCGAAATGCAGCTTCGCAACGCTTCACGCGACAACGCAGGGCCGCTACTTGTGGCGCCCGACGCCAGACCTCGTCCGCCCATCCGAACGCGGCGCCCGCGACGCGCAAGCGCAGGGGACGGCAACCCCGCCAGCGTTGCCGCCGCTAAAGCAAACACCAAACGTCGACGAAGCGCTGACGGAAACAAACTAGGCGAGGTGAGCATCATTCAATTTATCCTTATCGGTGGCGGCTTAGATCTGCGTAGTTGGCGCGTTCCCTGCGTATTGGCTACTGGCTCGCGCTCTTGATTAGCGCCCCCACAATAGGAAGTTTGAATAGCCAATCAGGCATGCTCGGGCCGAGCCACCTGCCAGCGGCCATCGTAGCCACCGCTGCAAGCAGCCAGCACAATAGCCAAATTCGCGATCGGCGATACTGGGGCTTTGGCGCCTGCCGTGGGGGGCGCGCAGATGGGA
>JACMOJ010000494.1 GCA_014378085.1 Burkholderiales bacterium
CTGATCTGGGAAATTGGCAGCGGATATTTCGGCTGCCGCACTGCCGAAGGCGGATTTGATACGCAAAAATTCAAAGAGAACGCGGCGTCCGAACAGGTAAAGATGATCGAGATTAAACTTTCACAAGGCGCCAAACCCGGCCACGGCGGCGTCTTGCCCGGTGGGAAAGTTACAGCGGAGATCGCCGAGGCGCGCGGGGTGCCGATTGGTATCGATTGCGTCTCACCGTCCAGACACTCGGCCTTTTCTACGCCGATAGGATTGCTGCAATTCGTGGCGAAACTGCGCGCGCTTTCCGGCGGCAAACCAGTCGGAATCAAGTTCGCGGTGGGACATCCGTGGGAATGGTTTGGCATCGTGAAGGCGATGCAAGAGACCGGCATTACGCCCGATTTCATCGTCGTCGACGGTGGCGAAGGTGGCACGGGTGCCGCCCCACTGGAATTCACCGATCACGTCGGCGCGCCGATGCGGGAAGCATTGATGCTGGTACACAACACGCTGGTCGGGGTAAATCTGCGCGACCGCATTCGCATCGGTGCATCGGGCAAGATCGTTACCGCGTTCGACATCGTGCGCGCCGTTGCGATGGGTGCGGACTGGTGCAATTCCGCGCGGGGTTTCATGTTTTCACTTGGTTGCCTGCAAGCCCAGACTTGTCACACCGGACATTGCCCAACGGGCGTGACTACACAAGACCCAACGCGCATGCGGGCGCTGGTAGTGCCGGACAAGGCCGAACGCGTATTTCAGTATCATCAAAATACCCTGAAGGCACTTAAAGAGCTGCTTGCCGCTGCCGGCCTGACTCACCCACGTGATCTTGGCCCCGAACATGTGATTCAGCGCGTATCCTCCAACGAAGTACGTTCGCTTGCGGCACTGCATACCTGGACCAAGCCAGGCGAACTCCTTTCCGCCATCCCGGAATCGGCCGTCTTTAAAGTTTTCTGGGCCGTTTCTCGCGCGGATTCGTTCGATGCGCCGCCAAGCGTGCTGACGATGCGCGGCGTAAAAACGCACTGACAACTTGTAAGCAGTTAGGGGTCGCAGGTGCTTTCCAAGCGCTAATTTCGTGCAGAATATCGCGAGTGTCGATGCAGGTACAGCACATGCGCAGGTTGCTTTCCGAATTTTAATTGAAGCATGGAGTGAAGCATGAGTCGGCAGGAACGCGATACCTTTGGCTTGATCGATGTTGCGGACGAACGCCTGTGGGGCGCGCAGACACAGCGCTCAATGCACCATTTCCACATTTCCACCGAGCGCATGCCCAATGAGCTGGTGATGGCGTTGGCAATGGTCAAACGCGCCTCCGCTGTCGTCAATTGCGACCTGAAATTGCTGCCTGCGGGCAAGGCTAACGCTATCGTTGTGGCGGCTGACGAGGTTCTCGCTGGAAAACATTCAGACGATTTCCCGCTTTCAGTGTGGCAAACCGGCTCCGGTACGCAGTCCAATATGAATATGAACGAGGTACTGGCAAACCGCGCCTCGGAGTTGATGGGCGGCAAACGCGGAATGGATAGATGCGTGCATCCCAACGACGAGGTCAATCTTGGCCAGTCGTCGAACGACATTTTTCCTACCGCAATGCACGTCGCCGCTTCAATTGGTGTCCACAATTATTTGCTGCCTGCCCTGCGGACGCTGAAATCCAGCCTCGCGAAAAAGTCGGACGCGTTCCGGCACATCATTAAAATCGGGCGCACCCATTTGCAGGACGCCACCCCACTCACGCTCGGTCAGGAGATGTCGGGCTATGTGGCGCAACTCGAGCACAGTGATGCCATCATCAACGCGGCCCTGCCGTGGATTTACCGCCTGGCTGCAGGTGGCACGGCGGTAGGCACGGGATTGAATACGCACGCCGAGTTCGGTGCGCGAATTGCGTTAGAGCTCGCCCGCCAAACCAATTTGCCGTTCGTCAGCGCACCCAACAAATTTGCCGCCCTCGCCGCGCACGACGAACTGGTCGCAGCACACGGCGCACTGAAAACCCTGGCCGTAGCGCTAATGAAAATTGCCAACGACATCCGTTGGTTGGCATCGGGCCCACGGGCAGGCCTGGGCGAAATCTCCATCCCCGAAAACGAACCCGGCAGCTCCATCATGCCCGGCAAAGTCAACCCGACCCAGTGCGAGGCAGTCACCATGCTGTGCGCACAAGTTTTCGGCAACGACGTCGCGATCAATTTCGGTGGTGCATCTGGAAATTTTGAGCTCAATGTATTCAAGCCGCTCATCGCTCACAATTTCCTGCAAAGCGTACGTCTACTGGCAGATGGCATGACCAGCTTTGAAGAACACTGTGTGCGCGGTATCTCGATTAACGAAGCCCGTATCACCGAACTGATGGAACACTCGCTCATGTTGGTCACGGCATTGGCGCCGCATATCGGCTACGAACGCGCCGCTGAAATCGCCAAGCGTGCGCACAAGGATGATTGCACGCTCAAGGCTGCGGCCGAGGCGTTGGGATATGTGACGGCGGAAGAATTTGATTCCTGGGTGCAGCCCGCGCACATGATCGGCCCGCATCCGTAGCCACTGCTGACGTTTCCCGGAAATCTGCGGGCCTGGTTGGCGAAGAGTCTGGACGGATACCAATTTTTTCAACGCGACCGAAGCCTCTGTCGCTTAAAAATATTCCACTTCAGGCTGCGTTTCCTTAGCGGCCAACGATGTGGCCGCCACAGCAGCATCGTATTTCACCACCCGGTTGCGACCGTGTTCCTTGGCCCAGTAAAGCGCAGCGTCGGCATGCTCCAACACCAGCGATGGCTGCGAGTTTCGCTTCACGCGCACATAGCCGATGCTGACCGTGAGGTGCCCGGCTTGCGGGAACACAAACGCCTCTACTTCTGCACGAAAGCGCTCAAAGGCAGCATGGGCGTTGTGTTCTTCGGTCGGTTTCAGCAGCGCCACGAATTCTTCGCCGCCAAAACGGAATAACTGGTCGTGAACCCGAAACGACGCCTTCATCAACGTGGCAATGAGCAACAACATTTCATCGCCAATAAGGTGGCCAAAATTATCATTCACGCGCTTGAAATGATCGACATCGACTACCGCAAGCCAATGGTCAACAAAGGCGGTGCGCGCATGACGACGCTGCGGCGAATGCAGCGCCTTGACATGACGGTCATCGTCGGTCGAAAGGCTGTAAAGAATACGAATCA
>JACMOJ010000495.1 GCA_014378085.1 Burkholderiales bacterium
CGTCATGGACATGCTGCGTTTCCAGCGTTTTACCATCGGCTGGGCGTGGACCTCCGATTACGGTTCGTCCGACAATGCCGAAGAATTCAAGGCGTTGTATGCCTATTCTCCGTTGCACAACCTCAGATCCGGCACCTGCTACCCGGCCACTCTGGTTACCACCGCCGATCATGACGACCGCGTCGTGCCGGCCCACAGTTTCAAGTTCGCGGCCGCCGCACAGCAGGCGCAAACCGGTGCTGCGCCGATGTTGATCCGCATTGAAACCAAGGCCGGTCACGGCGCCGGCAAGCCGACCACCAAGCAGATCGACGAAGTGGCGGACCGCTGGAGTTTCCTGTCGAAGGTACTGGAAATGGATGCTGGCAAGCGCTGAGCGCACCGCCGGCGTCGGTATCGACTTCATGGCACTTTCCGTACAGCGCATGTTGCTGGCTACCTTTTTCATCGTGGGTGGTCTTCTGCACTTCGTTTTTCCGGCAGCCTACATCGGCATCATGCCAGCCTGGTTGCCCTGGCATCCTGAGCTCGTGCTGCTGAGTGGCGCCGCAGAAATCGCCGGGGGCATTGGCGTGTTGACCCCGATGCTTCGCCACGTCGCTGGTATTGGCCTGATTTCGTTGTCGATCGCGGTATTGCCGGCAAACGTCCAAATGTTGCTCAACGCGCTTGCGCTCGCAAAACCGTTCTGGATTCTTGCATTACTGGGCTTGCGGCTCCCGCTACAGCTTTTATTGATCATTGCGATCTGGCGTCTTACGCAGCCGCGCCCTGTCTAGGAGCCAGGCCTGCAACAGCGACACCCTCGGACACGTCCGTAAACAGCCTGCTTCGCCTGCCTTCGCCTTTTCCTACAACAGTATCAGCGAGTGTCTGATATCCCCGATCCGTGCTCATCGATAACATCTCGTCATCGTTTCAGCTCGCCATTTTTATTTTCTTTGCGACAAAAACTGCAACATTAATACCAAATTAAATTAACCGATTCGAAAGGATAGCAGCATGGGTAAGCTCGTTGTTGCATGGATTTTAGGCGTTCCCGCAATTGTGCTCGCAGGTGTCTATTTCCTGATGCACTGAATTGTCAGTGCGGTAACGGCTGAAGATTTTTTAATGCGGATGTGAATTTTGCTGGCAGGGCCAGTAACATCGCCACCGTTTTTTACTAACCCGGGTTAGCCAATCCGGTCATTTATAAGGAAGCATTATCATGAACAAAGACCAAGTAAAAGGTACTGCTAAGGACATCGCCGGTAAGGTCCAGGAAACTGCAGGCGAAATCGTAGGCAGCAAGAAACAGGAAGCCAAGGGCTTGGCGCGTCAGGTCGAAGGTAAAGTACAGAAGAACCTTGGTGACGCCAAAGAAGTCGTTAAAGACGCTGTAGACGGCAAGTCACGTCCGTAATACGTTGGACCCATGCGCGACGCGTGTAGCGTTGCGCAGTTCTACGAGGAGCTCCAGATGGAAAGCGCAAAAGATTCTAAAGTCCTGACCGGGCTGTTCCGCGACCGCGAAAGTGCCGAACGTGCTTACCAGTCAGTGACCGCTCGTGGTTATACAAAGGATGATGTCAATCTGGTCATGTCCGACGATACACGCAAGCGCCATTTCTCGGGTCTTGGCAATGTTGAAACCGAACTGGGTAGCAAAGCCGCGGAAGGTGCGGGAATTGGCGCAGGCATTGGTGGCGCGTTAGGCGCGATCGCAGCAGCCGTCGCCGCGGTCGGTACTTCTCTGGTATTGCCGGGCATCGGTTTGGTAATAGCGGGTCCGCTGGCAGCAGCGTTAGCGGGCGCGGGCGCGGGCGGGCTGAGTGGTGGATTGGTCGGTGCGCTGATTGGTTGGGGCATACCGGAGGAGCGCGTTAAGCACTATGAGCAAGGTATTCAGGAAGGCGGCATCCTGATGGGCGTTAAGCCCCGTACCGAAGAAGACGCCCGAATTTTCGAAAAAGACTGGCGCGACAACCGGGGCGAGCACGTTTATTTGTAAAGGTTTCCTACGTCATCGCTTTGTTTGGCGGACGACTGGCATGTGCCGGTCGTCCGTACTTGCGTTTTAGCAGATAAATCATGATGTAGTCTTGCTCCTC
>JACMOJ010000496.1 GCA_014378085.1 Burkholderiales bacterium
CACCTCCCAGTACTCCCCCTTTCCGCTCCCCACTGTCATGATACTCGGGGAAGGCTGGGATGGGGGTGTATTCGCAAGCTTCGCCCTCATCCCAGCCTTCCCCCGTTGCCGGGGGAAGGAGTGGATCGGTGATTACGGAATTAGGCGCATTAAGTACGAAGCATTAGCAACAACAAACTACCGCGAGAATGTGAATGGGTAAGCCAACCGGATTTATTGAATTTCAACGCTTGAGCGAGGCATCGATCGCGCCGGCGGAACGCGTCAAAAACTATCAGGAGTTTGTGCTGCATCTGAGCGATGTCGAGGCCAAGCAACAGGGTGCGCGTTGCATGGATTGCGGTATCCCGTTTTGTCAGACGGGTTGCCCGGTCAACAACATCATTCCGGATTTTAACGATCTGGTATTTCGCCAGAACTGGCGCGAAGCGCTCGACACGTTGCACTCTACGAATAATTTCCCCGAGTTCACCGGTCGCGTATGTCCTGCGCCGTGCGAAGCGGCGTGCACGCTGAACATCAACAACGACGCGGTCGGTATCAAGTCGATTGAACACGCGATCATAGACAAAGGATGGGAGATGGGTTGGGTGGTGCCCCAGCCGTCCAAACGCCGCACCGGCAAACGCGTCGCCGTGGTGGGCTCAGGACCTGCCGGGATGGCGGCTGCGCAACAGCTCGCGCGGGTTGGCCACGAGGTGATCCTGTTTGAAAAGAGTGACCGCATCGGTGGGCTGCTGCGTTACGGTATTCCCGATTTCAAAATGGAAAAATCGCACATCGACCGGCGCGTCGCCCAGATGGAAGCCGAGGGTGTGAAATTTCGCGTTAACCAGAATATCGGCGTCGATACCCCCGCGAATGTTTTGCTGGAAGATTTTGACGCCGTCGTGTTGTCGGGCGGCGCCGAGTGGCCGCGTGACTTGCCGGCGAAGGGTCGCGAATTGTCGGGTATCCACTTTGCGATGGATTTCCTGCCGCTGCAAAACAAGGTTGTCGCGGGTGATTCCGTTGATGGTCAGCTCACTGCAACAGGCAAACACGTGGTCGTTATCGGCGGCGGCGATACCGGCAGCGATTGCGTGGGTACGTCAAACCGGCACGGGGCCGCCTCGATTGCGCAGTTCGAATTGATGCCGCAACCTCCTGAGCACGAGAACAAACCAATGGTGTGGCCTAACTGGCCGATCAAGCTGCGTACCTCGTCATCGCACGAGGAAGGTTGTGACCGCGACTGGGCGGTGGCAACCAAGGAGTTCATTGGCAAGAACGGCAAAGTTGAAAAACTCAAGGCCGTACGGATCGAATGGAAAGATGGAAAGATGCAGGAAGTGGCGGGATCCGAGTTTGAGATGAAAGCGGACCTGGTGTTGCTTGCAATGGGGTTTATGGGGCCTGAGCAAAAAGGCTTGCTCGAACAATTTTGCGCGCTCGGCGTGTTGAAAGATCACCGCCAAAACGTCAAGGCCAATGTGGATGACACCTCTGACGCGCTTGCGTACCAGACGGCCAACCCAAAAGTGTTTGCGGCGGGTGATATGCGGCGCGGACAGTCTCTCATCGTGTGGGCAATACGCGAAGGCCGCCAATGCGCGCGATCGGTCGATGCGTTCTTGATGGGATCAACTGAGTTGCCGCGCTAATCGGCAATGGAATTGTTTTTCTCGTAAAACGCCATTTGACGGGGGTACTGGCGCAAAAATGGCTGTAAACCCGCGCTAGTGCTTGTGTTTGACAGCTAGGAGCACTAGTGTCCCAACGTTTAGTACGCGAGTGGTTTTAACAACATGATTTTTCTTGTGAAAAGTCGCTTCTTTGCTGGTGTCGATTTGAAACTCGTCTGCCAATTGGCCTTGTTCAAGACCACTTCTGTGCCCCGCTTGTTCACTCTAATGACCAAACCATTCCACTCGCAAATTCAGCGGTCCCCGTAATTCTGTTCTAACGTTGGGACCAGTGAGTTAGGAAACTTCATCTTATAACTGCGGGACGCGTGGTGAGTAAACGGAGCATGATGCTGT
This sequence comes from Burkholderiales bacterium, assembly GCA_014378085.1. The sequence goes on from JACMOJ010000496.1 coordinate 2,022, forward strand.
AAATCCAGGCCCGCCCCCTTCCGGCGCTGGGGTACGGCAGTTGCAAAGTGCGGCAGTGATGGCGCGGCTTAAGTTGTGCGTCTTTGAGTGCTTCATTGGCGTACAGTAACACCCATGCAACTTTCCACCATCACCCGCAATTTTTTTCGCGTCGTATTGGTCTTTTTAGGCCTCATCATTTTGTATGTTGCTTTCCTCTGGCTACGGCCCGATGAAGCGCTCAATCCTGCGGCCGAAGCGTTCTATCGGGTGCAGGCCGCGCCGATTCCTGACGAGCAGAATGCCACGCTGGCTTTAAGCGGCATCACCGCGCCGGCCGGCGTTGACGTCATTGCTCATGGTAAGCGAACCAAGAAAATTTATGCCGAAACTCGCGATTCGAAAAGTGCATGGGAACAAGTGCGTATGCTTGGCAGCCACGATTTTGTGTACCCCGCAGAAGTCGAATGCTGGCTCGACGCCAACGCCCTGAAAGGGGCTAACGAAAACAATTGTGCAAGCGCTGAGCGTTTGACTGAGATCATACGAGAAAGCCCCCACCTGGCACGCTACAAACAGATACAGAACATGACGCAGTTTCAGGCCCGGGCTACGTTTTCCGGACGTCCTTTGATTTCGCTCAACAAGCTTCTCGGTGCGGAGATCCTGCTGGATTTGCAGCAAGGACGTGCGGAGATCGCCTACCAGAAGTGGCGGGCCAACCACTTGTTTTTGAACAAGCTGAGCGCTGCCGGTGGGTCCTGGGTCATAACCGCAATCAACCTTGTGAATGAAAGCATCAGCTTTGCGATGCTTGATGATTTGCTGCGGCGCGCGCCCATGCTCGTCGATTCCCATGAGGAAGAGTTGACAAAGATGCTGGCGCGGAAAGATATCGAACATTTCAACTTCGCTGAAATCATGCGCGCCGAGGAGGAAATTGTCAGTGCCGAGTCAATCCCGATACTCGACGCGTTTAAGCGCCCAAACTATCAGACCAACAGGCAATACGATTATTCGCAGGCGTTTCTGCGCGCGGCCAGAACGGAGCCGGCAAACGTGGCGCGTAGCGTCAACGCGGTGTCCAGAGCATTCACCGATTTAAGCTTCGCGTCGATAGATTACACAAACCTGATAAACGCAGTCCTGAGCAAACTCTACATCCGTGGCCAACTAAAGACTGGGGAGTTGCTCAGTTCGATGCACGCAAACATTGCAATGCAGCGGCTCAATATGCTCCGCATACAAATCGTAAAAGCAAAGAAAAGTGATGCCGAAATCGATGCGTTCCTGCAAGCGGCCTCGCCTGAGTTACGCAACCCTTTTGATGGCAAGCCAATGCAATGGGATGCCGCCAAGCGCACAATTGCGGCTTCAATTCCAGGCGAAGAACGGAAGTACACAATTAGTTTGTAGTGCCAGAGACGGATTGCGGCGGGGTTACCGGCCATGGCGCTGAACTACTTTTTGGTTAGCGTTCGTTCGGCTGGTCGGACGATTCAAGCCCGCGTTTCAGTCACCGCAGTCAGCAGTTTCTTAAGGGCGGCATAGTCCACCGGCTTGATCAGGTGGGAGTCGACGCCGGCTGACAGCGACCGGCGTTTGTCATCTTCCTGGCCCCAGCCGGTCAGGGCGATCACCACAATGCTCTTGCCCCACGCTTCCTGTCGGATGCGGCGGCACACTTCGTAGCCGTTTAGCTTCGGCATCCCGATGTCCAGTAGCATCACGTCCGGCCTGAACGTCGCCGCCACGTCCAGCGCCTCAAGGCCGTCGTGCGCCATCCGCGTTTCGTTGCCTTCAAGCGTCAGCAACATCGCCAAGCTCTCCGCGGCATCCAGGTTGTCGTCTGCGACCAGAATGCGCAGGCATGCAGTGGGGCGGACGGGGTCGGCCCCGTCGACAGGTTGGTTGCCGACGAGCGACGAGGCCACCGGCAGGCGCACAACGAACTCGCTGCCCCTGCCGGGACCGTCGCTGCGAGCCTCGACCGACCCGCCATGCATCTGAACCAGCCGCTGCACGATAGAAAGGCCAATTCCCAACCCACCCTGCGACCGTCCGAGGTTGCCCTCCACCTGCGTGAACATCTCGAAGACGTGCGGGAGCATGTGCGTCGGGATGCCGATCCCGTTGTCCGAAACCGAGACGACGACTTCGGCTTCCATCAGTTGCACAGCCAATCGCACCCGACCGCCGCGCTCTGTGAATTTGGCGGCGTTGTTCAACAGGTTCGAGAACACCTGAGTCAGCCGGGTCAGGTCAGCGTCCACATA
>JACMOJ010000497.1 GCA_014378085.1 Burkholderiales bacterium
AATCGACGCGCCGCCAATCGACGCGCCGCCAATTGTAGCCCCGCTACGGGTAGTCGCCGCGATCACCCCACCGGCGGCATTGCCGTAACCCACCGCCCAAGGCCCGCGCAATACTTCGATGGTCTCGACAGCAAAAAACGGCACCACCGCACCCTGCCCCTGACCATCGGGAATTGTGGCGGGAATGTCATCAACATAGATCTTGATGCCACGGATGCCGAAGGTCGCGCGTGAGCCAAATCCGCGAATGCTGATTTGTGTGTCCTGTGCATAGTTCTGGCGGTTCTGGGTGTTGACACCCGCGACACGGCCGAGCACTTCCGCCGCGTCAATCATGGGCAGCGTGCCGCGAAGGTCTTGCATTCGAATGATGTCAACCGCAGCAGGAACATGCGGGCCGGTGGATGGCACACGCGTGGCGGTCACCTCGACTACTTCCATCTTATCCGCGTTTTTCACATCATCTGCCATTGCGGCACTAGCAGGATTGCACGCAAGAGAAAAAACACAAAGTGCAATACTAGCGGGCGTTTTCAACCACAAATGATTGGAGACGCCCGCCAAATGGGGGCTTTTGCAAATCAACGAAACACCGCCGGGCGCGGCACCGAAAACAACATGGGAGGAGATTTGAGGTTTGGCGACGGTAAACATGAGGCGGAAACTTTAACCGTTCTGCGCGTGATCGCGAGGGACTGCGTGGAAAAGCGCTTACCTGGGAGATACCGCGAACGACCAAGACGTACCAAGAGGTATCTCGAACGAGGTACCGAGATGAACATCGAACGAGGTACGGGGATGCACATCAACCACTATCTGCGTGAGGTAATTCCTAGCTGCTGCAAATAACTGGCGATCGCCGGTGTTACCGCGTCCCGCTCGCGCGCGCGCTCGGCCCACGATTGCGCCTCGTCGAGCCTGCCCACTGCGGCGAGGGAAATCGCGGCACCGATCATCCATTTGCCCTCCGTTGGCCGAAGCCGTAGCGCGATCAAATAGGACTGCACCGCATCGGCGTGTAATGCCAGGCGTTGCTCGGCATTGCCGCGTAGCGACCATGCATCTGCATCATCTCCCAGCAGATTTTCTAGGCGCTTGAGCATATCGAGCGCCAATTGTGCGCGATTGTCCGCCACGTCTAAGCGCGCAACCTCTCTCGCTAACGCAGCGGTTGCCCGCTGATTGCGGGTGGATTCCGCTGCCGCTAACGCGTCGCGTAGCGTGGTGAGTGCGCTGGCACGGCTTCCCTCACTCCACAGCGATCGGGCGATATTGATGGTTTCGTCGAAAGCGACTTGGCGAACCGGCACGTTGGTGATGGTGGTTTTTCCTGGCACAGTCATGGGAGATGAAGACGCTGAAGCGGCGGAGGACGCCGAAGGCACGGGCAGCAACGGTGGTGATGTAATGCTGGCGGTGCTGGCGGTGTTGGCGGTGCTGGTGGTGATGGTGGACATGTTGGTGATGGTGTTAGTGGCAGCGGAAGCAGCGGGGGAAGCTGCCGACGCGGTCGCCATTGTCGACATTGTTGGACTGGCCGCGGCGGCGTTGGCCGGAACGCGGCGGCGCGCCTCCAACGGGGTATCCGCAACCAACGCCGACAATTGCATCGAAAGTTTTAATTTTTCCGCCGGTAGCCGCACAGCATCGCGCGTCACAACGCGTCCTCCCGATGGCACCAAAACCACCCTCAACTTTTGCTCGGGAAGCAGAATTGTTGATTGCGTAATACCCGCTAGCGCCACCGGTCTTGGCAGCGCTGCGGTGGCGGGGGGCGGCGCTGGGGGCGGCGCTGTGGGCGGTACTAGAGGCTGCACTAGAGGCGGCACTAGGCCCGAAGTCATTTCCGGCGACTGCGGGCGTTGCAGCCACCACGCAAAACCACCAGCCAAGCTGGCGACCGCCAAAAAAATTATCCCGGTTGGTACAACCGGCCACTTGCGTGTCGCAAGATTGACGGCCACGCTGCGGCGCTTCTGCACGTTGTCCACGTGCGGGCCAGCCGCTACATTCGCCAAGGCATTGGCAACCGAACTGGCCAATATTTCTGCCGCGCGGCGGCGATCAATGTCCTGCAACATACGATTGACCACACTCATTTTGCCCCCACACGACGCTGGCCCAGCGCCTTAAACCGTGCGAGCCACGGCAAGCCAGCCGGCACTGCGCCCGCCGCAGCGGTATCATCTGCCGCTAACGTAACATGTTGCAACGCGACCCGCGCCGCACCTTCACCAAATGCCACCATCATGGCCTTGTGTGCGATCACATTGATCAATCGTGGAATCCCTCCGCTACGCGTTGCCAACGCAGCAATCGCTTCGGCGTCAAACAACCTGCCATCACTCGCACCAGCGGTGATGAGGCGATGCTGCACATAGGCACCAACATCGTCGGTCACCATCGGCGCAATGTGGTCGGCGAAGGTGATCCGCTGTAACAGTTGGCGCAGGTTTGGTTGGGCAAGTTTTTGATCTAACTCCGGCTGTCCGAACAAGACAATCTGCAACAGTTTCTGTTTTTCTGTTTCGATGTTGGACATCAACCGCAGCGCCTCAATTGTCTCGTCGGGAATCGCTTGCGCCTCATCAATGATGAGGACCACACGACGTCCAGCGTGTGCGTGTACCAGCAAACAGCGCCGCAGCTGTTTGATGATGAGATGAGAAGACTCAGCGGAATCGACATCCACGCCGAGTTCGTCGCAAACGGCCAACAGCATGGTGCGCGCATCGATTGCCGGGTTGGGCACGTAGGCGGTTTCGCACTCTTCATTTAATGCCGCAATCAGACGGCGGCACATGAGCGTTTTGCCACAGCCCACCTCCGCCACAATTTTGACAAAGCCCTCGCCGGATCTGAGTGACACCAGCAAGGTATTTAGCGCCGTCTGTGCACCCTGATGCGCAAAAAAATATGACGTATCTGGCGTCAGCGAAAACGGCACCTCACGTAGCCCAAAGTGCTGCAGATACATCGCACGCTACTTTGTTGGCTTCGCAACGGCTGCGGCAGGCGCGGCAGCAGCCGCGGGGGCGCTCTTGCCGTCGACCGTAATCACCCGGCGACTACTCGCCAGCTCGGTCAGCTCGTCTACGCGCTCGCGCGACTCACGCGCCTGCTCACGCCAGTCTTCTGCAGAGCGAATAATAGTCGGCTTAATCAGCACCACAATCTCGCGCTTCGATGCGGTCTGCTGTTGGTTACCCAGCAAGTTAGAAATTATCGGCAATTTGGTGGAGCCTGGCAGTCCGGATTTGGTCTGTTGCGACTTGAGCTGCATCAGGCCACCAATGGCGACGATGTTGCCGTCGGTCACACGTACCATGGTGTCGGTTTCGTTGGTGCTGTTTGCGGGTAGCGGCAAACGAATGCTGCCAATAGAACCACCAAGATCAATCGTCTTGATCACCTCTGTTACTGAACTCACCGAGGGGTGAACGTGGAGTGTAATCATGTCGCCCTGATCAATTTGCGGCATGACATCCAGTGAGATGCCGGAGAAAAATGACGACAACGTTAAGCTTGGCAGCGTTGTGGTTGCCGCAGTTGTCGAGGTTCCCTGCGTAATGGTGCCGCCTTGCACACCGGTAACAAAGTATTCGTCGGTTCCGACCTTCAGTACCGCCTTCTGATTATTCATCGCCGCGACTCTCGGGCTCGACAGAACCTGTAGCTCACCCTGCGTTTCGAGAAATCCCAATACAGCCTCGAAACTCTTTTTGGCAAACACCAGCCCATACAGGCCGCTTCCAAACGCGGGGAAGGATGTTGCATCTGGAAGCGCAGGCTGTGTCGGCAGCGTCGCTCTCGGGAATCGCGCATTCGGCAACAGGCTCGAAACGCTGCCAGTTCCCTGATCGCGGAACAGTACCCAATCGATCCCGCTTTGGAAGCCATCACGTAGTTGAACCTCGACGATTTTGGCTTCTAGCATGACTTGACGCTCAACCGAAATGCGGGCGGCTTTGAGGAAACTATCCACCTGACGTAACTCGTCGGGCATTGCGCGCACCGCCACCAGGCCGGACTGCGGACTCACCACAACATTTCTACCGATGCCAGTACCCACGATGCCGCGAACGACGTCAGCCAACTCGGTCCAAAAATCCGTCTTGGACGTTGTCAGCAATCGACTGTTCTCAAACGCCTGCGGCTGCGACTGGTTTCCGCCATTGCTTGCTGAGCCTTGCGGCGCGGAATTCGACGATCCCGGTAGCGAGGTTGCGCCAGAATTGACCCGGATTTCGCTTTTCCCCTCACGCTTGGCATTTAAGTAATTGATCGTGAAGATGCGGGTATGCAAGGTCGGCGGATACACCGTAATACGACGACCATCAATCTTGAAGTCGTAGCCGTATACGTCACGAATAGCCTCAAGCGCTTCTCGCACCGAAACGCCGCGTAGTGTCACCGACAACGTACCGGCAATTTCGGGGTGCATCAGCATACTGTAGCGTGTGTCGGTCACCATCGCCAAAAACACCTCGCGCGCCAGCGCATTGTTGACGATCAGATCGAAGCGCGGCTCTGCAGGTCCGGCCGCGGCAGGCGCCAACTCCGCGGGTTGCAACGCATCACTGATTTGCGCAGGGACCACGACGGCGGGACGTGCCGCATTAGCTTGCGCCAGCTCCGCGCGGATAGCCTGCGAGGGGTCAGTTCTTGAGGGTGGGTTTGCACAGCCTGTCGCAAAGAGCGCGGTGAGTAGCAGCGCGGTGAGTACCAGCGCGGCATGTGGCTGCGAGACTGCCGCCACAAAAAAAACTGGCTCGGCATGCTGTCGGTCGATGATATCGGTTCTCATTTTTTTGTTCCGTCCTTGCTATCCATGCTGGTTCGGGTGGACGCGCTGGCAGGGGTGCTGCCCCCAACGGGTCGCTTTTCAATGCTGGGAAACAACTGAATGGTGCGAACTGACCCCGCGTTTTTAAGTGAAATCGAACTCTCGGTGATGCGCTCAATGCGTGCGCCATTAATGCGGTCACCCACCGCATATCGGCGGGCGTTCCACACCATGTAGCGCACACCATTTATTGTGACTAGGTGTTCTAGTTTGAACTCATCTTTCGGTGGGCGCGACGCTGCAGAAGGCGCGGTAAATGATACCGGCGGCTCGGTTGGGTCACGCATCGTCTGCCCAAACACCGCGCCAGACACAAAAAGCGCTAGCCCTATGAGCGAGCCGATGTGACGCCGCGATAATCGTTTCGGTGATCGATTCATATCGCCGCCCCTGTGACAATACGCACCGTCACCAGTATCGGCGAGGCATCCGCCTTTAATTTCACAAAGGCCCAGCGCGCATTGGGCAGCGACTTCTCCAGCGCCCCGAGATATTCAACGAGGTCCAGATAGTTGCCTGCCAATGTGATGTCCAAGACACCGCGGTTCGCTGCCGAACCTGCCGGCCCCGGCACATCCGCCGCCTGCACCACGCGCACTAATGAGACTTTATCGGTATGCCGTAACGCCTTGCTCAACAGGGTGCTAGTCGTAACCGCACCGACGCCTCCCGCTGAATTGAGCGCGGCGATTTCCGCTTCAATTACGCCTTGTTCCTGCTGCACTTCGGCAAGACTCTTCGCAATCTCAGCCGCACGCGCCACACTCCGGCTCATGACCTCCGCGTTGACCTTCTCACGCAGTAAGTCCATGTCGGACGACTTGCGCTCAATTTGTGCCACCAATGCCTTTTGCTGCGTGAGCAACGGCGTGATAAAAAGCGTGTCCGTCAACGCGCCTAAAACGCTGATGGTTACCGCAAACAGCAAGAATCGCTCTCGCACTGACAGCGCGTTAATGCGCGCTGCAAGTTGCTTCACGCGCTCAATCATGGCCGCCCTCCGTCATCAGCGAGCGCCATCGCAAGGGTCGCCGTAATGTTAAAGCTGTACACAGCAGTCGGTCTACCGGACGCTGGCGCAGTGGACTCGACCCGCTCTACCTTCACGGTAGAGCTCGGTTGCGCCGCGATAGCCCCCATCGAAACAAGTCGCGCCTGCCACAAGTTAACCGCCATCGGATCGAGAGTCTTGCCAATCAACTCAAACTGGCCTCCCGAGACGCGCAAGTCGGTTGCCCAAGCTTGCGGGGGCGCGCTAGCGGCCAACAGTTTCAGCATTGCGCTTGGCCCCGCTTTGTCATTGGCCAAACCGCGCCGCAACGCATCGCGCACCGCACGCCGCGTCGCAACGGCGTTGCGCTGGGTAGTCAGTGACGCCTCACGTAGCGCCAATTCCTGTGGTGATGGTGGTCCCCCCGCGTTACCCGATAACTCCGCAGTGCGTGCGGCCACCGCCGCGCGGCTCGCCGTCTGACTGGCCAGCTCACGCGCAAGCGACTGCCGCTCCGACACCGCCCACCAGCCAATCCCCGTCATGGTGATCAGCGCGGCCACAACACCGGTAACAATTCCGCGCGCCGTGAACGATTCTTTTGTCGGCAGAAGCGTCGGGGCGTAAAGGTTGATTTGACGTTTGATGTTACTCGTCATGCCTACTCATCCTTCGGGCGCAACAACGCGCCTAACAGAGGCAAAAAAGCCGGATCTTGCCAGGGTGGAGCAGACTTCGTGACAGGTAGCTGAAACAGCTTGGAAAGTGCCAGCGGCCGGGTCTCAACACCGGTTTCCGGCCGCAGGCGATCAATAACTTCGGCCGTCTTTGGTCCGGCATCAACACGAAGGGTTGCCAACGGCAAATTCGGATATCCCAAATCCCACAAATCGAGGCTACGATGCAATTGCACAAGCGACCTGGTCGCGGACTCTTCGCCAGCACTACTACCGACGAGTTCCATCGATGCATCATCAGCACCGACGGCAAGCGTATCAACGTCGAACTCAAAACGGCGGAAAAAATACAACTCCCCCTTAACCGAAATGACCATCAGCGCACGCCCAGTCGATGCAACCAGCACCGCTGCAACGGTCGATTCAATGCCTTCGTCCAGCAACACCGCGTGCAGGAGATTTCGCATCGCCGTTTCCGGCACGTCAATAATCGTGCTGCGGCGATCAAGCACAACACACTCCGCTAATCGTGAACGCAGCACTTCGTTGAGCGCAACCGCCGCAATAACATCGGCTGAACGACCCGGCTCCGGGCTCAACGTCAGTAAATCCAACGTGTAGTCTTGTGGCGAGCCCTCCATAAACTCCATTGCGCGCCAGCGCATCGCTCCGTGTAACTCTTCGACCGGCACATTCGGCGACTCAACCTGCAACATGACGTAATCGGCGGGGTCAAGGACCACGATGACCCGTCCCGCGGCGGGTAAGATACCCTTCAGTTTCGCCAAGAACGCATCACGAGACTGGTTGCCGCGCAGTTCAACCCCCCACGCGGTAATAGAGGCACCGCCCTCGTCCGAAGATGATGCATGGACGTACCGAATCGCGCCGTCTGTGAGCGTCAGCGCCAGGGTGCCTCCTTTAGTGCCGCCCCACCAGGGCCAATCCGGCAACAACCCCATCTTCAACACGTCTCCCCTAGGTTATTGGACGACTGAGTCGCGTTTCGCGCGCCAATCGCCAAGCATGGCAGATTGTAACTGGCATCACCGCAAGATATTCGCCCGAATAGGGGCTTCCACGTCGATTTGATGTCAAACGTATTCACCTGAAATCCTCACGCCAACTCTTGCTGCTGGAGTTGTTTAACACGCCCGATTTGTAGGCGTTGACGACAATACTCACTGGGACGTCTACAAATGTCCCAGTTGAATCGGTCACTCTGAGTGAAAATACGCTGGTGGTGGCGGCAGCCGGGGTGGTAGAAAATACCAAGAAGAACTCACCACTGAAGGTGGTCGGTATCTGTCCGGCGCTGTTAGGGGAAAGGAATGTCACAGGGCTGGTACCGC
>JACMOJ010000498.1 GCA_014378085.1 Burkholderiales bacterium
AAGGCGTCGGGCATTTTTTTTCATTTAAATACGCTGACACGCGCTGCCGAACGCTGCAAAAAAAGCCTGCGTTTGTAATTGATGCCCTCAACGGCTAAACTCAAAAGCGAACCGAAAAAAATATCATTCCACAATATTGTTCGAGGAGATTTTATGAAAATCGTATCCAGACTTTTGAGTGCTTCTGCACTTGTTGCGTTGTTGATCACGGGCACTTCTGCTGCCGCGCTCGACACTGTGAAGTTTATGATCCCGGCAAATCCGGGCGGCGGTTGGGACCAGACCGGTCGCAATTTATCGGCGGCGATGATAAAAGCCAATGTCGTGAAGAGCGCCCAGTTTGACAACAAAGGCGGCGCCGGCGGCACCATTGGGCTGGCACAGTTCGTCAATACATCCAAGGGTGATGGCAATGCCATCATGATCGGTGGCATGGTGATGGTCGGTGGCATCATCCTCAATAAGTCGGCCGTGAATCCCGGCATGGTGACGCCGATGGCGAGGCTCACAGGCGAATACGAAGTGCTTGTAGTGCCAACCAACTCACCAATCAAGACGCTCAAAGACCTGCTCGTAAAACTCAAGGCCGACCCTGGCTCGGTAAGCTGGGGTGGCGGAAGTGCGGGCGGTACCGATCATATTCTGGCGGGCATGATCGCCGGCGCTGTCGGAGTCGATCCTTCCAAAGTCAACTACATCCCGTACGCAGGCGGTGGTGAAGCGCAAGCGGCGATTCTCGGTGGCCATGTCACCGTCGGGGTCTCCGGCTACGGTGAATTTGCCGCGCAAATCAAAGGCGGCAAATTTCGCGCGCTGGCGATTTCTTCCGACAAACGTGTAGCGGGCATCGATGTGCCAACTTTGAGGGAGCAGGACGTTGCGGTCGACTTGTTCAACTGGCGCGGCGTGTTTGGCGCGCCTGGCATCACGGACGCGCAAAAGAAAGAGTTGCTCGCAGCCATCGACACGACGGTAAAGAGCCCGGCATGGAAAGAGACGCTGACCAAGATGGATTGGACCGACCTCTATCTTTCTGGCGATGCCTTTGGCAAATACCTGGAAGAAGAGAACAAACGCATCGGCGATATTCTCGCCAAGCTGAATTTGAAAAAGTAACGCGGTGGCCCATCCCGACATGGGACAACCCAAGGCGCACGGCGAATTATCGGGCGCGGCGTCGGCTCCCAGGCATACCGGCCAGATTTTGGTTGCGGCGGGGGTGCTGGCTTTCGGGGCCGCACTCGCCTACGGCAGCACGCTGCTGCCGGAAGCAACGGGTTACGCCAAGGTCGGACCGCGTCTGATGCCAACCATTGTTTCGGGCGGGTTGATCCTGCTCGGGTTGGTGTTGTTGAAAGAAGCCCTGTATGGCGGTTTCAGCGGTGTGGATGAGAGCGAAGCGGCGGCAAGCCCGACCGATTGGCGCGCCATTGGCTGGATTAGTGCCGCCATTATCGCCAACGGCATCTTGATGGTGCCGGTCGGCTTCGTACTATCCGGCACGTTGCTGTTTGTGCTCGCCGCGCGTGGGTTCGGCAATAAAGCATGGCTGAAAAACGCGATGATCGGCCTCGTGATTGCGGTAGTCACTTATGCCTTCTTTAACTACGGCCTGGGACTTGGATTGCCGCGTGGAATCCTGCCCGTCTAACGTTAGCGCTCGCCCGAACTCGGACATGCATTCAAAACAAGGGGCGATATGGAAGTCCTGACTTTTCTTGCCAACGGTTTTTCGCTGGCACTGACGATTCAAAATCTGCTTTGGTGTCTTGTCGGTGTGACTTTGGGCACGGCTGTCGGCGTACTACCTGGCATCGGCCCGGCTGTTACCGTTGCGTTGCTGCTGCCAGTCACGACCAAGATTGATCCTTCGGGTGCGTTGATCATGTTTGCCGGTATCTATTACGGCGCCATGTATGGTGGCTCGACGACATCCATCCTGCTTAACACGCCCGGCGAATCGGCCACCATCATCACCGCGATGGAGGGCAATCAGATGGCCAAGCGCGGTCGGGCGGGTGCCGCGTTGTCCACCAGTGCAATCGGCTCCTTCGTCGCCGGCACCTTGACCGTTGTCGCACTGACGTTTGTGTCGCCCATCGTGGTGGATGTCGCGCTGCGGTTCGGCCCACCGGAGTTTTTTGCGCTGATGGTACTGGCGTTCATCACGGTTTCAGCCGTACTGGGTGCCTCAGCGCTGCGCGGTCTCACCGCGCTGTTTATCGGTCTTGCTATTGGGCTCGTCGGTATCGACAGTCAATCCGGTACCGCGCGCTTTGCATTTGAGATTCCACAGTTACTCGATGGTATCGAAGTGGTCACCGTCGCCGTTGGGTTGTTTGCGGTCGGCGAAACACTGTGGGTCGCGTCCAAGGAGGGACGCATTGTCGACGCAGTGATGAAAATGACCGACTCGATCTGGATGAAAGCCGAGGATTGGAAGCGATCATGGAAGCCTTGGTTGCGCGGAACGGCGATTGGCTTTCCATTCGGTGCTATCCCCGCCGGGGGTGCCGAGATCCCAACCTTTCTCTCGTATGCACTGGAAAAGAAACTCACAAAACACCCGGAAGAGTTTGGCAAAGGTGCGATTGAAGGTGTGGCTGGGCCGGAAGCTGCGAACAACGCTTCTTCGACCGGCACCATTACCACCTTGCTGGCGCTCGGCCTGCCCACCTCCGCCACGGCGGCCATCTTGCTCGCCGCATTTCAGCAGTACGGGCTGCAGCCCGGGCCGTTGTTGTTTGTCAATTCGGCTGACCTGGTCTGGACGCTGATCGCGTCGATGTATATCGGTAATGTAATGTTGCTGGTGTTGAATTTGCCGCTGGTTGGTTTGTGGGTGAAGCTGTTGAAGATTCCAAAGCACCTGCTCTACGCCGGCATTCTGATTTTCGCCACACTGGGTGTTTACGGGATGCGTCAGTCGTCGTTCGATATTTTCCTGCTTTATGCAATCGGCCTGCTCGGTTTTCTCATGCGCCGCTATGATTTTCCTACCGGTCCCGTGCTGATCGGCATGATCCTCGGCCCGCTTGCCGAGGCCCAACTGCGCCGCTCGCTGTCGATCAGCCAGGGTGACTGGATGATATTTCTGCAAAAGCCACTGTCAGCCACATTGCTCGCGATCACGGTGCTCATTGTGGTGGGGCCATGGCTGATGAAAAAAATCAAGAAAAATTAGCAAAACACAAGCACTGGCGCGGCTTGCAGGCCATAAATGTCTGCGAAGCCGCACCAGTGATTATTCTAACGTTCTGACATAACCAACCACCCGAAATGAAAACTCACTACGACCGCTTCTATCGCTACGCCGAATTTACCGAGATCCTCCACGCATTCGTTAAGAAATTTCCGCAATTACTCGTAATTGAAAGCATTGGCAAAAGTCACGAAGGTAGAGACATCTGGGTCGTGACGGCGACCAATCAAAAGACCGGTGCCGCAGAGGACAAACCCGCTTACTGGGTTGACGCCAATATTCACGCCAGTGAGCTGGCCGGTGGTGCAGCGAGCCTGTACCTGATCGACACACTCACCAAGGATTATGGCAAGCGCGACGACATCACGCGTTGCCTCGATACGCGCGTCATGTACATCTGCCCACGCATCAATCCGGACGGCGCCGAGTGGGCGATGCGCCCGTTGGAGGAGGGCGGACCCAAAATTGTTCGTTCGTCCACACGCGCATATCCGTATGACGAAGAGCATGTC
>JACMOJ010000051.1 GCA_014378085.1 Burkholderiales bacterium
CACCCGACTTGTTAGCGCCAGCTATTACGCTTGACGTTGTAAAACAGCCAGCGTTACAGTAATTGCATGATCCTCATTTCGCCGATAAAGAAACCGAGCGCATTTGGGATGGCGAAGTTTCTCAGCGCCTGCCAATTGCGATTGAAGTGATTGCCAAAAGAACACTCCGTATGATCAATAACGCGCGACGTCTTGACGCCTTACGCATACCGCCCGCCAATCGACTCGAAGCGTTGAAGGGGGATCTGAAAGGCCAGCACAACATTTGCATCAACGATCAATGGCGGATTTGTTTTCGCTGGGGCAATGCGGGTGTCGCCGACGTTCGAATTGTGGACTACCACTGAGGTCGCAAATGAAGATGAAAACGCTGCCCAATATTCACCCCAGTGAAATTCTGCTGGAAGAATTCCTGCCACCCATGGAGATCAGCCCAAACGCGCTCGCCCGCACGACGGGCGTTCCGCCCCGGCGCGTTAGCGAGATTGTTCTTGGCAAACGCGGCATTACTGCCGATACGGCGTTGCGTCTTGCTAAAGCGTTTGGAACTAGCGAGGGGTTTTGGCTCGGGCTGCAGGCCGATTGCGACCTTGAGGCGTCGCGCAAAATCACCGGCGCGGATCTTGATCTCATCGGGCCTTTGGCTGCTTAGCGCGACGGCGCGGGTGAGAGGCGCACACGTTTCACTGAATTAAAGGACTGGGTTGCCAATGGCATATTCGTTACAAATTTCTTTTGTTGCTGTTCTCCCCTTCCTCGCCAGCTGCGTCGCGGTCGTCCCCATTACCGAATACATGCCCACCACCACAGACGGCACTGTGCACACGTCAAATTGTTTGGGTGCTAAAAGTGTTCGCTACGTCTTTGATGGTGTGCCGGTATTCGTTACGCTTGATCGTGGTCGCACCGAGCCGCTTGAATTGCAAATAGGTTTGACGCTAGCGGAAGGTCAAGTCGCGCGGGTGCCAGCGCCAGAAATTCGCATCTCATCGTTGGATCAGAGTTCTGTAGAAGTCCGTTCGCTGCCTGATTGGAAGCGTCATGCGCTGCGATTTGTGAAGCCACGCAATAAGCGGCTAGAACGGGTGGTTGTGGAGATTGCGCCTGCCGCTGGGCCACTTGTTGGTGGTGTGGTGGACGATGGCAGCGACGTGGTTCGTCTCCCGGCAACGAAAACGTTTTCGACTAGTATCCCAATTCGGTCTCTCGCCGCGTCGGGTTACCAGATTGCGCTACCGGCCATTGAAATTAACGGTAAGCTCAATAGCATTTCGCCAATTGAGTATCGCAAACAACACCGCGTGGAATGGATGGTGCCCGCGAATTGCTAAATTAAGCGGGCACTGATGATTGTTGCGCTCGACGAGTCAAACGTGCCAGCAGTTAAAAGAGCCGGAGTCGAGTTTTCTTCAAACCCAACGGCGCGCACCATTTGCCTGGGCAGCCATTTCTAGCGCCCTCCTTTGCGTTTGGAAGCGCGCTACTTCACCATGAATGTCTTGCTACTCGCCGCCTTATCATCCACGGAGATCGCCACTTGGTAGTCACCTGCTGGCCAGCCGCCCGGTTTGCTGATGTGGAATTCGCTGGTGGCAAGGCCTGTCGGCGCGATCGTCTGACTATCCTCTTTCACGAGACTCTCTTGGCCGCCTTTACGGTAGGTCCACCTTGCCTTGAGCTTGACGCTGCCAGCACCAGCGGTATCGACCGAAGCATAGATCGTATCTTTCTTATCAAAGCTATCGGTGGCCCTTGTAATCTTCTTGTCACCCCCGATTGCGCTGCCTAACGTAATCGTATTTACCGTAACCCCAACCATCACTGGCGGCGGGGTTGGCACGGTTGCGGTGGTCGGCGCTGGGGCTGGTTGAGAGGTCGGCGCTTCGGCTTTCTTTCCACACGCATTGAGCGTAAGGACAATCGCGGCGAATGTGGCTATAAGATATTTTTTACGCATAGGAGTACTTTCGATTGTTCGAATCATTAAAGCGGCGGAATCTTTAGCTTTTGGCCGGGATAAATTTTGTCGGGGTCTTTGAGGACATCTTGGTTAGCCTCGTAGATTTGTCGCCACGCGTTGGCATTGCCATACTCGCGCTTAGCGATCTTTGAGAGGCTATCGCCAGAAACGACTTCGTAAATCTTTGTCGCGGTGGAACTGGAGCCGCTTTGCACATCCGAAAAATCGGGCATGTTGTCACTCATGGAAATTTCCTTAGTTAAATAATTCAGGTCGGACAAGTCGCTGCACCGTGCTTCGCGCTAGCGTTGGCATCGAACGGCACAAACTTTTTGCGCTCGATGCCCGCAGCTCGCTCCGCGAGTGCAGACGTTCTCAGGCAGGCTTCGAAATTTCGGAAAGAGCCGCGCCAGCTAGTTGCACATCCGCACTTTCGACAGCGAAGTCACCGAGCGCCACAATGCCGACCAAGCGCTTCTCGGCGTTCACAATTGGCAGGCGGCGCACTTGGTGTTCGCTCATGCGTTGGGCGGCATCGCTAACAGAATCGGTCTCGTAAGCCCACACCACGCCGTCGGACATAATGTCGCGCACTTTGGTACTGGAATCTAGCCCCTCGGCCACGGCACGCAGCACGATATCGCGATCCGAAATTGCGCCGATCATGCGGTCGTTCTCGCCCACCGGCAGCATGCCAAAATTACCTTTCAGCATTTGTTGCGCCGCTTCTCGGATGGTGCTGTTTGGGCCAATGACTTGCACGTCGTGGCTCATCAATTCTTTAAGCGTTTGCATGGACATTTCCTTGGGTTGGTCGTTGTGGAGCGTGTTGCGTAATCCATTTGGTCGGTAAAGCGCGCGTTAGGCCCGGTCCCTCAGTTCGGTCACGCCTGCTTTGGTCGCGCAGTGATCGCAACAGAACATCCGACCGTTGCTTTCCAATCCGTGGCCGATGATACGAACTGCGCAATGCGAGCAGATCGGTGCGAGTATGTGGATCGCGCATTCAAAGCTGTCGAAGGTGAAATGCTTGCCTTGCATGGTGATTTGAAATGACTTATCGTAATCGTTGCCGCATGCGTCGCATTTCGCCATTGTGCCCACGTCGTATAGATTGATCGTCGATCCGGTCGAGCTACTTTTGCTCTAGGCTGATCTTCGTATGGCCTCAAGCTATCGTCTGTACGCTATCCAACACTTTGCGAGCCGTGCTAAGCACTTTTTTAGTCCTTTGTTACTCCGCGCACGTTCAGCGCGATCGGCACCGGATAAAGTATTCGGTTTATCAATCGGTTGACACACGAGGAAACCCATGCGGCTAGATAACGAACGCGAAAGCGAAAATGTGGAAGACCGCCGTGGCAGTGGTGTCGGTATCGGCACTATTGGCGTAGGCACCACCGTGGTGGCATTGATCGCGAGCTATTTCTTGGGCATCGACCCGCGCGTCATTTTGGGCTTGGCGGAAACGGTACAGGAGGTGCGGCAATCAGCACCCGCCAACGCGAAGCCGATTGATCCCGCCACCGATCCGGAGGCAGCACTCAAGCGCGAGATGGCGCGCGTTCTGGCCAAGACTGAAGACACTTGGAGTGAGTTGTTTCAGCAAATGGGCAACACCTACCAAAAGCCCAAGCTGGTCCTCTACACCGGTGTGACGCCAACCTCCTGCGGCAAGGGGCAGGCGGCGATGGGGCCGTTTTATTGCCCGGGCGACCAAAAGGTTTACCTCGACATGAGTTTTTTCCGTGAATTGAGCCAGCGCTTCCATGCGTCCGGCGATTTTGCGCGCGCTTATGTGATCGCGCACGAGATCGGCCATCACGTGCAAAACCAGTTGGGCGTGATGGAAAAAACTAATGCGATGCGTGCTCGCATGAGCCAAACTCAGAACAACATGATGTCAGTACGCGTTGAGTTGCAGGCCGATTGCTTAGCCGGCGTGTGGGCGTTTCAGGCCAATCGAAAAAAACCTTTTTTGGATACGGGCGACGTCGAGGCTGCGCTGGCCGCGGCGACCGCGATCGGCGACGATGCCTTGCAACGCCAGTCGCGCGGCGAGGTTGTGCCCGATTCATTTACTCACGGCACGTCAGCCCAGCGGGTGCGCTGGTTTAAGGCGGGATTGGATGGCGGCACCATCAAAGCCTGCGATACGTTTAACGCGTCGACGCTGTAGGAGAGTCGACCGGGGCGCGATCTGATGAACGAGCCTTTTCTCTTGGGCGACAGTTTTGCGGTTGCCGCTGCGGTTGCAGTTGCGGTGTGGCGCTGAGGTGGTCGGCGGTCCAATCGGCCGATTTTGTTTGAAAGCGGTCGCAAATAATTGTGTTTTCCGCTTTAGGGGCTGGATTTGCCCTTTCACGTTATATTGCGCTGAGTGACGCCTAACGGGTCATTTCCATACCTACCGGCGACATCCGATCGCTGGGCGCAATACAACAAATACAAAAGGGAACGACTCTCCATGAAAAGGGAAGCATTAGCCTGCCTCGTCTTCACGATGGCGACTTCGCTGCTTGGCGCGCCGGTGGCCGCGCAAGAAAATGAGAAGGCGTTAGACAAAATCTTTAATGTCTATGCGAGCAAGACATCGCCTGGGTGTGCAGTGGGTGCGACGCGGGGCGGTACGAAGATTTTTGCCAAAGCCTACGGTATGGCCGATCTCGAGCATGACGTGCCGCTGGCGCCGCAATCTGTTTTCTACATGGCGTCGGTCTCAAAACAATTTATGGCGTTGTCGATATTGCTACTTGAGCAAGACGGCAAGCTCAACGTGGAAGATCGTGTTCGGAAGTACGTTCCCGAGCTGCCCCAGTATGCGGATGCCATCACCATCCGGCAGTTGCTCCATCACACCAGTGGCCTGCGGGATTATCTGGATCTCACAACATTCAGCAGCAAGCTAAATACCGGGATAACGGAGAAAGACGTGCTCAACCTTCTTGCGCGGCAGGCTCGGCTTAACTTTGTACCAGGGGCGGAATATACGTACAGCAACTCCGGCTACGTGCTGTTGTCGATCATCGCGCAACGCGTGTCGGGACGGCTCCTTGATGAATTTGCGCGCGAACGAATATTCATGCCACTTGGCATGAGCAGCACCCGGTTTCAGCACGACCATACGACGCCAATCATTGGCCGCGCGATCGGGTATGTCCAAAAAGCCGATTCCTGGAAAATCTCAAACAGCATGCTCGATGTGGTGGGCGATGGCGGAATGTATTCTAGTGTGGAGGATATGCTGCGATGGGCGGCTGCATTCGAGAAGCCCGAATTTGCACCGCACTTAGCGCGGATGCAGAAGATCGGCATGCTGAGCGATGGACGCGAGATTGCCGCTGGCTATGGGATGGGTTTGGTGACCTTCATGTATCGAGGCCAGCCCATCGTCGGGCATGGCGGCTCTCTCGCGGGCTATCGCAACCGGCTGTTTCGTTTGCCGGCCAACAACCTGACGATCATCACGTTATGCAATGCGGGAATGGCAAATGCGGTTGGCTTTTCCCAGCAAGTCGCCGAGCTTGTCGCGCCCGCCGATTTGTGGACTGCGCCAGCGGTCGCGACAAGCGCACCGCCCACCCAAACGGCTCCAACGAGCCCCATCCCTCGCGATTTTGCCAAGGCCGTGGCGGGCGTTTTCTACAGCGCGGAGCTCGATACGATCTATCGCATCGTCGATGGGGCCGATGGCGTAATGCTCGAGGCTGACGGCAAAACGCCCCTTGCCTTGAGCATGACTGGGCCGGATCGTTTGGGGGCGGCAAACGTGAAATTAGAGTTGGTACCGACACGTGATGACGCCGCCAAGGTGAACGGCTTCATGTTCAGCGCATTGGGGGAGCGTGGTATCAAATTCACGCGGCGATAACACCGAGATTCCAAGCGGTCATGGATGATTTCCTTAAACCCTAGCATCTAAGGCAAGTGCCAAACAGTTTTGCCCCAAATCGACCGCCAGTAAACGAGTTTGACTTCCAACTGCCGAAATCAATATTATTACGGATGTTATAACTCTGACTTTGCTCAAGAGGCTCACATGTCCGCACTCAAGCTCACCCAAATCGGTAATTCTGTCGGCGTCATCCTGCCTAAGGAAGTGTTGGCGCGGCTCAAGCTCGCCAAAGGCGATACGGTTTACCTCACCGAGAATCCGGATGGGGTGACGTTGACGCCGAACGATCCGGGTTTCGAACAACAAATGGAAGCGGCGCGCACCATCATGAAGAAACGTCGCGCGGTCTTGCGTGAACTTGCCAAGTGAGTCGCTGGATTTGGATCGACGCGCGCGCCATCGTTGCGATCCACGATGAGCAGTTAGCCGAGCATGGTGGCGCTGCGGGTCTTCGTGATCGTGGCCTGCTCGAGTCGGCGCTGGCGAGGCCGGTGAATCTGGCCGCTTACGAATCGCCTGACGTAGCGGCGCTCGCCGCCGCCTATGCAGTCGGACTCGCAAAAAACCATCCGTTCGTTGACGGTAACAAGCGCACCGCGTTTGTGGCGATGGAACTCTTTTTGCACTTGAATGGGCACGAACTTCTCGCCGACGACGCGCAGTGTGTCCTGACCATGCTCGCCGTCGCCGGGGGTGAAATCGACGAGCCAGCGCTAGCCGAGTGGATTCGTCAGCACAGGGCAAAGCGCCGCAAAAACTAAATACGCCAAGCGGGCATTCTTGTTTGGCAGAGAATCGCAGGTAGCAGAGTTGAAAGTTTTCCTTAGGTATCATTCAGCGCTGCCTCTTACGTCACCAGCGCCGCTTGGCGCACACATTTTTTTGATGGGAATCCGAAATGAAGGTTCGTCTTTTTAACCGAGCCGGCCAGCTCGTGGGGCCGATCGAAGTTGCTGCTGTGGTCAAGACAGACGCCGAGTGGCAGGCGCAGCTCACGCACGAGCAATACGAGATCGCGCGTGGCAAAGGCACCGAAGCGCCGTTCTGCGGGACGCTGCTAGACAACAAACGCGATGGCGTCTACACCTGCATCTGTTGTCAGCTGCCGCTATTCACGTCCAGCCATAAATTTAATTCTCAAAGCGGTTGGCCGAGCTTCTTCGATGCCGTCGCACCAGAAAACGTAAAGACCCACGTCGATCGCAGCCACGGCATGGTCAGGAGCGAAATCCTGTGTGCGCGATGCGACGCGCATCTTGGCCACGTATTCGAAGATGGGCCTGCGCCTACCGGCACGCGCCATTGCGTCAATTCCGAGTCGCTCGCCTTTGTCGATGCAACCGCGTTGGCGAGCTTGGCCGATCCTGCGGCAGACTGAGTCTTGAGACGATCAGTTGGCGTTGGCGCGCTCCATCATGAAGAAGCGCCGCGCGGTATAGCGTGAACTCGCAACGTGGGTTGCTGGGTCTGGATGGACGCAATTGCAATCATCGGGACTCACGGCGAGGAGTTAGCGCCGAATAGCGGCCGCGCGGGCCTTCGTGATCGTCGCCCGCTCGAGTCTGCACTGGCGAGGGCGGTGAATCTGCAAGCTTAAGAGTGGCCGCAGCGGCCGATCTTGAGCATGATGTGCCACTCACGCCCCAGTCCGTTTTTTACATGGCCTCCGTCTCAAAGCAGTTTGCGGCGCTGTCAATATTACTGCTCGAGCAAGACGGAAACCTTAGCGTGGAAGGTCGTGTTCGGAAGTACGTTACCGAGCTGCCCGAGCACGCTGATGCCATCACCATCCGGCAGTTGCTCAATCACACCAGCGGCCTGCGGGATTATCTGGACCTGACAGCAATGAGCAGCAAGTTTGCCGAGGTCGCGATAACCGAGAAAAATATGCTCAGCGTTCTCGCGCGCCAAACTCGGCTTAACCTCGCGCTGGGGGCGGAGTATACGTACGGCAATTCCAGATATGCGCTGTTGTCGATCATCGCATCTCTGTTCGTTAACGAACAGAGATGCGGCTTGTTTTTGCGTCCAATGGCTATAGTCGGCGTGCACAGCTTGACTGCGGCATTGTCCGACTTGACTATGTTTCACCCTGCACGCCATCGACGCTCGACACAACAGGAGTCCGGATGTTCGTCAATGGCTTGGGGACAGCTAACCCGCCGCATCGGTATAGCAAGCAGGCATGCTGGGAAGCGTTCAAGCATTCCGCATGGTTCATGAAACTCGACAGGCGCTCGCATATGATCGCCGAGACGGTTCTCACCCGCGACAACGGCATCGAAACCCGAGCGTTGGCACTGCAATCGTTGGGTGAGGTGTTTCAGATCGACCCGGATACGTTGCACGCGCGCTTCTTGGCTCACGCGCCTGCACTCGCCACCACCGCTGGCAAAGCTGCGCTCGACAAGGCGGGACTGGACGCAAGCGCCATCGATGCCTTGGTCATTAGTACCTGCACTGGTTATTTATGTCCCGGCCTCACCAGCTATGTCATCGAGCGCTTGGGGCTTCGAGCCGACATCCTAGCATTCGATCTGGTTGGGCAAGGCTGTGCGGCGGCGTTGCCAAACTGGCGGCTGGCCGACGGGCTGCTTGCCGCGGGAGAATGCGAACATGTGCTGTCGATTTGCGTCGAAGTCAGCAGTGCCGCGATGTATCTAGACAATGATCCGGGCGTGCTGATCAGCGCCTGCCTGTTTGGCGATGGCGCCGGCGCGGCAGTGTTATCGCGTTCGCCGGACGGGCAGCGCCGCAGCGTTGAATGGAAAGCCTATGGTTCATTGACCAACCCGGCCGAGCGCGATGCACTATTGTTTAAGACCGAGCGCGGCATGCTGCGCAACGTCCTGACGCGGCGAGTGCCTCGGCTGGCGGCCGATCATGCGGCGCGCGTTCTCCAAAACGTGTTGACTGAGGTCGATCTTGTACCCGCTGATATCGCGGCGTGGATCATGCACGCAGGGGGACGCGATGTGTTGATCGCGCTGCAAGAAAAGCTGGAATTGAACGACACTGACCTGCGCTACAGCGCCAAGATGCTGCTCGAATACGGCAATATGAGCAGTGCATTCGTCTACTTCGTGCTGCAAGCGGCGCTCGACGACAATGCGCCGGCCGGTTGGTGGTGGATGTCGTCGTTCGGCGCCGGGTTTAGCTGTCATGGCGCATTGTTGAAGGTGGCCTAACATGAACATGCCGTCTGCCGTCACATGAATCTTTCAGCCAGCCTGCCGCGCCGCGTGGGAGCAGAGTTGCTTGACGACCTTGCTGCGAGCGACCCGCGCGCGCAGCGATCCCGAAACGATTTGCGGCGCATTCATCGCGCCATGGGCACACTGTCCATTGTCATGCGCGCACTCGACTACGCAACGGCCCGCTCGTTGCCGCTCTCCTCGCCCCACCCGTCGCCCCGCCCGTCGCCCCACGCGTCGCCCCACCCGCCGCCCCGCACCATTCTCGAGCTAGGTGCTGGCGACGGCTCGATGATGTTGAGGCTCGCACAACAGCGCGCCGCGAGTTGGCCGGACGTGACCGTTACACTGCTGGACCGACTTGATCTGGTTCAACCCGCCACGCTCAGTGCAATTGGCGATATGGGCTGGGCCGTGAATGTTGTGCAGGCGGATGTGTTCGAGTGGCTCGCCAGACCGGTCGCAGCACACCAGCACCAGCACCAAGACACACGCTGGGACATCATCTTCGCCAACCTGTTCATGCACCATTTTTCGCCGGACGCACTCGACCAGCTACTAACGATGATTGCTGCTAGATGTCGCATTTTTTTCTGCAGCGAACCACGGCGCGCCGCGCTGCCGCTGGCGGCTAGCCACTTGGTCGGCCTGCTGGGTGCCGGCCCGGTCACCCGGGTTGACGCAGTCCTCAGTGTGCATGCCGGATTTAGCGGGCAGGAGCTGGCAGCACGTTGGCCGGACCACCACGCCTGGCATTTGCGCGAGTACCGTGCCGGTTTGTTCAGCCACGGTTTTATTGCCATTAACGAAAGTGCGCGCACATGAAATTCAAATACGATGCGGTTATCGTCGGCGGCGGACCTTCCGGTGCCACTGCTGCGGTGTTGCTCGCCAAGGCCGGATGGTCGGTGGCGATCGTCGAGAAAGCGCCGTTTCCGCGGCGCAAGGTCTGCGGCGAGTTTATTTCAGAAACGACCTGGCCACTACTGCGAGAGCTGGGTGTGGCCGAGGCATTGCAGGCGACTGCTGGTCCGGTCGTCCGGCGGGTCGGCGTTTTTGCAGGATCAACCGTCATTACGTCGCCGCTGACGCGGTCCACGCCACGCGCCGATGACGGCGGCAGAGCGGTGGGCCGAGAATTTCTGGATACGTTGCTGCTGCAACGGGCGGCGGCGGTCGGGGCTGAAGTGTTGCAACCTTGGGCGCTTTCAGGGTTTGTGGAAAGTGGTGATCAATACACTTGTCGCGTTATTAAAAAAGGCGGCGACGATGGTTGCCAACCGGGGGCCGAACTACATGGCGAACTGCATGGCCAACCGCATGGCCAGCGACATGGCCAACCGCATGGCGAACGGCATCGCGAATTAATCTCTCGCGTGATCATCGGCGCACACGGCTCATGGGAAACCGGGGTGTTGCCCACGCAGGTTTCGCGCCAACCGCGACGCGCGGGTGATCTGTTTGGTTTCAAGGCGCATTTTCGCGATGGCGCGCTGGCAAGCGACCTGATGCCCCTGCTCGCATTTCCGGGTGGTTATGGCGGCATGGTGCATGCTGATTGCGGGCGCATCAGCCTGTCGTGCTGCATCCGCCGCGACGCGCTTGAACGATGCCGGAAGCAATGGCCACAACACAGCGCGGGGGCGGCCGTGTTGGCGCACATTATGGCGTCGTGCAAAGGTGTTGCCGATGCGCTGGCACCAGCAACCGTGGATGGCGCGTGGCTGTCCGCCGGGCCCTTGCAAACTGGCATCCGGTCGTTTGGCCGCGGCGGCATATTCGCAGTCGGCAATGCGGCGGCCGAAGCACACCCGATTGTGGCCGAGGGTATTAGCATGGCTATTCAGTCCGCGCATTTGCTCTGTGAACAACTCATCACAAGCCGCGTCCGGCAGCCGTCGCCGGCCGTGCTTGAAACAATCCATGCCGCATACGAAGCTGCATGGCGCCGCAACTTTTCGTCTCGCCTGCGGGTGGCGGCGTTATTCGCCCACTTGTTCATGCGACCGCTCGGCGCGCGTTTGGCGGCGATCACATTAAAACTCGTCCCCGGGTTACTGACGCGTGGTGCGCGCTGGAGCGGAAAAAACCAGTCGTTGCGCAGCGTCCGGTCTCAGGGTTTTGTCGGTGGGCTCCGTTCATGAATAGAGCGTTGTGTCGCGCTTACACGATTTACTATCCTAACCATACTTACTTGGAGTAGCCGCGATGACGACGCTCGAATCCGTGCAAGCCATCCTTAAGAAAAATCTTGGACTTGCTGCCGAAACGGTAACGCCAGAAACCACGCTGGAGGCGTTGGCGATCGATTCGCTGGCGCTCATTGAAGTCATGTTCGATATCGAGTCAGAACTAAAGATCGCGATACCGACCGACGCAATGGCCACTCAATCACAACTGAAAACCGTGGGCGAGCTGATTGCTTTTGTCGATAATCTTGTCGCAGAGCAGCGTTGTCTTCCGTTTGTAGGGCAGGCTGCCGTTTGAAGCGCGTCGCAGTCACCGGTCTCGGGGTGATTTCACCACTGGGGAACGACGTATCGACATTTTTCGCCGGCCTTGCGGCGGGGCGATCGGCCATTGGCCGGCTGCCGCCTGCGGGCGGGCACGCCGGTGCCGCCGTGATCCCGCACCCGATAGCGCACATCGGTGCAGCGGCGTCATTTGATCCGGCGGATTTTTTCCCGGTGGCGCAATTGCGTATGCTGGATCGTGTCAGCCAGTTCGCGCTGGCCGCCTCTGCCCAAGCCATGCGCGACGCCAATCTGCTGTCTGACCAGATGTCGGACCAGATCGACCGGCAGCGCGCCGGCGTATTTATGGGCACCGGCATGGGTGGTGCCCAGACCACCGACGATGGTTATTTCAAGCTCTATGGCGAACGCGATGACCGCGTAAAGCCCTACAGCGTGCTGATGGCGATGACCAACGCTGCGGCGGCGTGGATCGGCATCGAATACGGCTTCAGCGGGCCAAACCTGACCTATTCCACCGCCTGCTCGTCGTCGGCCGTGGCGATCGGCGAAGCGGCGCGGCGCATTGCCAGCGGCGATGTCGACATCATGGTTGCCGGCGGCAGTGAGGCGCCGCTCACCTACGGGACGCTGATGGCGTGGACTGCATTGAAGACCCTAGCAATAGAAGATGCGCACGACCCGGCCGCTTCGTGCAAACCTTTTGCAAAGGACCGCACCGGTCTGGTGCTGGGCGAGGGTGCAGCAATCGTCATTCTGGAAGAGTGGCAGCATGCCACGGCGCGTGGCGCGCATATTTATGCGGAACTGGCGGGTTATGGACTTTGCACCGATGCCACACACATCACCCGGCCGACAATCTCCGGTCAGGCTGAAGCGATGCGACGGGCGCTCGAATCCGCCGGAATGTCTGCGAAAGAAATTGGCTACATCAACGCCCACGGCACAGCCACACTGGCCAACGATGCGGTAGAGACAGCCGCAATCAAGCAAGTATTCGGTGCGCATGCCGCATCAGTGCCGGTGAGTTCGACCAAATCGATGCACGGTCATCTGCTCGGTGCGGCCGGCGCGCTTGAGTTGGTCGCCTCCGTGCTCGCCATGGAGCGGCACGTCATTCCGCCCACCGTCAACCTGCACCAGCCCGATCCGCAATGCGACCTCGATTACGTGCCTGGTACGGCGAGGACGGGTGTGGAACTTGGCTCGGTCATGTCGAACTCGTTTGCATTCGGCGGCACCAATGCCGTGCTTATTTGCCGGGCAGTCTGATGATGACGGATCGTCGGGCTGCGGTGCTGGCATTGCCGCAATTTGTCGCGCTTTGGTGGCGTTCCACGATTTGCTAAACGCGAATATCCTGGCCGTGCGCGTTTGTGCTCGGCCGTACCGACAGCGCGGCCCGAGCGGCGGATGATTCCGTTAAAGCGCGAGAGTTGAGGTTTAGAAGAATGTAGGCGGCAGCGATACAAAGTGCTGCTTAGCACGCACAAAAATCTCCTGAGCCAGTTGCGGATGCGTATGATTCGTGAGCTTCGGAGATTCATCGCGGCCTGATTCAACCATAGCGTCAAAAGGTGAAAGCCATCGTACCCGATCAACAGCATGCCTCCAATAATTCATCCAGTCCAAAAGCGGCCGTCGGCGTAGCGACGAGACCCCGCCCGCGTTGGCTGGTGGTGTCCGGCTTTGTGATGGCGGGCCTCGTTGCGTTCGTCGCGATGGTGGCGCTTGTTATCTTTCTACTAGGCTGGAACTGGCTGCGAGGGCCAATTTCAAAATGGGTCAGCAACGCGAGCGGGCGAACATTCGCCATTAACGGCGATCTCGATATCGCGTTGTCGATGCAACCGCGCCTGATCGCCAACGATGTCGTATTTGGCAATGCCGATTGGAGCCGCGAACCCAACATGGCTGAAATTAAGCAGATCGAGATGAGCATCGACCTCGGTAAGCTCTTTCGCGGCACGCTTGAAGTCCCGATGCTGGGGTTATCTAAGCCGCGTGTTCTGTTGGAAACAAACCCTGCCACTACGGTCCCGCCGGGTGCGCCGCCAATGACGAATTGGACATTCCGTCCGAGCGCTTCGCCGATGACATTGCCCTACATCGGCGCGCTGCGTATCGATGAAGGTAGCGTGACGTACCGCGACCCAAGCAGCAAAACAGATTTGGTCATGGATGTGAAAACATCGCCTATTGGGGCTGACAAATCGGAATATCAACTCGCGGTTGTCGGTAAGGGAAGTTTTAATGGTATGCCCGCCACCATCGAAGCACGTGGTGGCGCGCTGTTGAGTCTGCGTACGGCAAAAAACCCGTATCCAATACGCGCCAAGGCCGTCATCGGCGCGACCAAAGCAAGCGTGGATGGCGCGCTGCTGGATCCGCTCAGACTCGCGGGCGAGCAGCTCAACTTCACCATCGAGGGCAGCGACCTTGCGCAGCTTTACCCGCTAATCGGCGTGCCATTTCCGCCCACGCCGGCCTACCGGCTTTCCGGGTTTTTGGATCACACAGGCAAAGTGTGGAGGTTCCGTGACTTCAAGGGGATCGTTGGACAAAGCGACCTCGCGGGCGTTATCACGGTGGACCGTGCGCCGACGCCGCAAAAGCTCACTGCCACAGTGACATCGCAAAAGCTCTTAATGGCGGATCTCGGCGGCTTGATTGGCGCGGACCGCGGTGCACGAAACAGCGCGCCCGCCACCAACAAGGTATTGCCAACCGAGCCGTTTAGTCTGGAAAAGCTTAAGGCTGCCGACGTCGACGTGCGGCTGCGTGGTGAGCGAATTATCACCGCCAACCTGCCGATCGAAAAAATGAATGTGCATCTGCTCGTCAGCAATGGTGTGCTGACTCTCGCGCCGCTCGATTTCTGGGTGGCCGGTGGTCACCTAGTGGCGCAAATTAAAATGGACGGGCGGCAGCCGCGTATCGAAACCCGTGCCGATATTGTTGCGACCGGGCTTAAGCTCGGCAAGTTGTTTCCCGGCTCTACGTTGGCCGCCGCGGACACGGGTTCAATTAATGGCCGTGCGAAATTGCACGGTAACGGTAATTCAGTTTCGCAAATGATGGCGGGGGCTAATGGCGAAGCCGCGCTGGTGATGGACGGTGGCTCAGTGGGGGAGCTTACCGTGCGGCTTGCGAATCTTGATATTGCAAACTCGCTGTTGCTGTTGGTGGGCGGCGATAGACAAATCCCGGTTCGCTGCGCGGTCGCAAATTTCAAGGCGGAGAAGGGCATTTTTATCGTTAAAGATTTGGTGCTTGATACTTCCAAGGTCAACATCGTTGGTGAGGGCAATGTTAATTTTGTCGATGAGTCGCTGCACTTGCGATTGGCGTCGCGCGCCAAAGGCTTCAGCCTTATCACGCTACGCGGTCCCATCGCTGTGACCGGGTCATTTCAATCGCCAAATCTCAGGCCCGAACTGGGTGGCGTGATTGCGCGCAGTGGTTTGGCGGTCGCACTTGGTGTGGCGACCGGTGGGCTGGGCGCGCTGCTGCCGCTGCTGGATTTCGGCAAGAATCAAGATAGCAAGTGCGCGGCACTGCTCAGTCAGGCGCGATCAGATGCGGGTGTGAAAGCGAATACCGGGGCAGGCTCTACAAAACCGGTACGACCAACGACATCTACGACATCCACGCCGTCTACAAAGGCGCCCTCAAGCGCGGCGAATCGCTAGCCATTGCGGCTTCGCTGCCGTCAAAGAATTCCTTGCGCCAACTCGCAAGGTTATATTTGACTCTCAGAGTCAGGTGGCCGTTAGGCTACCACTGGGTTGGCAAGCGACCCAGTCCTCAAACTACGTGCCACCAGTAGTGAGACCAACCGCAAATGCGCTCAGATTTCTCCGTGGGGGAACGCCAGCCGTTACACAAGATAAGGATGTCCTGCATGAAGCGATTTTCGACAGTTTCAATCTGCATGATGTTGGCGGCAGCGTCCGGTTGCAGTCAACCGCCCGCGCCCACGGTGGCGCAGGCCTATGCAGACCAATTCGGTGCTGTCGAGAGCTCGCGATTTACGCCTTGTCCAAAAGTTCAAGGGGTGTGGCAATTGGGGAATTTGTCTGCGGGGTCATTTTTGAAAGAAGATGGCAAGCTGATTCAGCACTTTCGCTGGTATGCACCACAGCTATTCGGCCTTTCGGCCGGCGTCAAGGTGTACATCGCGATCGACCCGAACCCAGTGGATACCGTGATCTATCTCACGGATAAAATCCAGGGTGCAGGCGGCCGAAATTCGCTCAGCTATACAACCAAGTCTGACAAAGAAATGCCCTGTGTTGGCCGCGGGTGGCGCCAGGTTGCGGTGACTGACCATTCGTTGAATGATGCGGCCGCGCGGGTGCTTGGCTTGTTGCCAGAACAGCCTGTGAAAATAACCCAGACAGATTATTTTGCGAAGACCGCCGCAAATGATTTGTTGCTTGCGGTCCGCATCGACTTCCAAGGCACCAATGCCGAGAAGCAAGCCGTCAATGATGGATATTGGCATTTTCTGAAAATGCCTCGACTGCACGAAAACCCGAAAGAACAAGGATTTAGAAGTTAGAAATACAGCGCCCCGCGCGTTGCTTCGCGACCAACCAGCTGATTTCCAAACGGTAAACCCTATTATTCACGGGCATTTTCGGACAGTTGTGCTCGAAAACGACCGTGGTCATTAGCGTTTTAATTTTTCACGTGTTGGGTCGGTGCGACCACCGCGCCGCAGTCCATTCCGACGCCCCGAGATGATCGGTCTCGCGCGGCCTTCGTCTTTGTTGCGCCCGTTACCATTTCAGCGTACAGCTCGCGCGAGCTTTTTGAGCGCCAATTTCCGGAGGACAAAATGAAAGTTGTTGTTGGCTTTGGCATAAGTATGCTGCTGGTGAGCGCGTTGGCCCTCGGGCAACCGCAACCGCAACCGCAACCGCAACCGCAACCGCAACCGCAACCGCAACCGCAACCGCAACCGCAACCGCAACCGCAACCGCA
>JACMOJ010000499.1 GCA_014378085.1 Burkholderiales bacterium
AGCACCACGAAAAGCGACGTCCGCACAGTAAGCTCACTCTGCCACCGTCAAAGGTGCGCCTGGCGGGCGGGGTCGCGGTGGGCGAGATCCACGTTGAAGTCGGCACCCGCGCGGTACTTCGGCACTGGCAAGGCGAACTGATCATGGGCGAGAAGAACCGTAGTGAAGTGGCGGGTGCCGCGGGAGCGACAAACACGGTGGGTCGTGCTGGCGCGGCTCGCCGATGCCAAGGCAGCGACGGTCCACGAAGCCTTTGAGACGGTATTTCGTATGACGCCGCCAGCGTTACGCGATACGATGACCTACGAACAAGGTTTCGAGATGGCAGAACATGTGCGACTGGCGGCTAATGTCAACACTCAAATCTATTTCGCCGACGCACATAGCCCATGGCAAAAAGGCGCGATCGAGAACGCAAACGGACTACTTCGGCAGTACTTGTCCACGGGGACGAGTTTCGAAAAATACAAACAGGTGCAGGTCGACGATATTGCAGAAAAACTCAATAATCGACCGGTTAAGTGCCTCGGCTGGAAAACACCTAACGAAGCGTGGGCCGCTTTAATTCAGCAAGTGTTGCACCAATTTCCTGAAATCGTCCAGATGAAAGTAACACACGTGTAGGCACGGGTAGTTTGAAGCGTTTTTGCTCGAAGCGAGGCGTCCTGCAATGAGTTTGGCCGCTTGCAGATTTCTCGTGTGGCACCTCTGACAATAATCGAACTATCCCGCAGCACAACGTCTAAGTTGGATTCGACCACTTTTGGAGCGCAGCAACATGAACGAACACGAACGTGACGGCGTACTCACTATTGCCATGTTGGCGGCATTCGCCGACGGTAACAATGCCGACCAAGAAAGAGCTGAAATTCGCCGCATCGCGGACGCACTCGGTACCGAGAGTGGTGCCACCATGCCGCTTCTGTACCAAAACGTGTTGCTGAAAAAAATTGACCTGGCCGGTGCTGCCGCGATGGTCACCACAGCGGAAGGCCGTGCTCTCGCTTATGAATTTGCGGCGGGTGTTTGTAATGCAGATGGCGCGTTATCACCAAGTGAGACCGCGTTTCTGGCATCGTTGCAGGCGGCGTTTGGTTTAGCCGCGCCGCAAGCGGGCGAGGTACTAAAGCAGTCTGCGGCGATGGCAGCCGCTCCACTGATGAGTACGGCGTCAAGCGCAGCCTCTGTCGAGCCAAAGTACGCCTCTACGATGACTGAAGCCGAGTTGGACAAAATGATCCTCAACTACAGCATTTTGAACGGCGCGCTCGAACTCCTGCCGCAGAGTCTGGCGTCGATGGCCATTATTCCGTTGCAGATGAAAATGGTCTATCGGATCGGCAAATCACACGGCTTTGACTTGGATAAGGGCCACATCAAGGACTTCTTGGGCACGTTGGGTGTGGGTTTAACGTCGCAATATATTGAGCAGATTGGACGTCGTTTGGTTGGCGGTTTGCTCGGCAAACTTGCCGGTGGTGTGGGACGTATGGCCGGTAGTACGGTGACGGGCTCGGCGTTTTCATTTGCCACCACGTATGCGCTCGGCCAAGTCGCCAAACGTTATTACGCCAATGGGCGCACGCTTTCTGCGGATACTTTAAAGGCTTCATTTGCCGACGTGTTGGGCGAGGCAAAACAATTACAAACTCGCTATCTGCCGGAGATTCGTCAAAAGGCTTCCACCATTGACGTGACGCAGGTGATGAAAGAAGTCGCCGGCTAACGGTCACTGAGGTGTTGGCGCGCTGCCGCGTTGCTCCGCAGGCGAGGCGTGCGGGTGGATAACGGATAATTGCCGACGGGAAAATTCGGCAATTAGTCGTGCCCGTTGACAAAGAATGCTACGACGTTGTCGTGATCGGCGGAAGGCTCGCAGCGATACAAGTCGACGTCGCTAAATTTTCGGTGAAGGATGCAGGTGCGTTGCCGTTCTTCAAGCCCTTCTGTGCGGTCGTTCACACTTTTGTGCAATTAAACGGGACCACGTCTCCCTTAATTGAGGGTTGCAGTCTGCTTCTTCGTCGTTTTAGCACGCATCAGGGGGCATCCTATGTACATTATTGCCCCGCGAGCCTATCATCGCTGCGATAGCAGAAACACACCTATTCTGTAGGCAAAACGATTAGGGCCGGAAGCAAATCGTTAGTGCGTGACACACCAACTTTGAACGCGCTGGCGTGTACTTGCCGTACCGAAGGTTCAGGATTGCGATGAAAACAAAAACGTACTGCGCGGTCAATGTGCAGATCAGCGGAGTGAGGGGTATGCAAAGGTTTAGAACAGTCTTGACCGCATTTGCGATCGTGACGGCTTGCTTCATTAATCCAGTGTTTGCGAATGTGAAACTGCTCGACGAGGCAAAGGCGCTGATTGCCGCATCCAACCCAAAACAAGCATATGTGCTGTTGCTAGCGCAGGAAAATGCGCTTACCGGGAATGTTGAATATGACTATTTGCTGGGCGTTGCCGCACTCGATAGCGGCAAGATTGATGAGGCAATCATTGCGTTCGAACGGGTGTTGGCTGTGCAGCCTAACAATGCGGGTGCACAGCTCGACCTAGCGCGCGCGTACTTCACCGCCGGTTCGCTCGACTTGGCGGAAGGTACCTTCAAAAAACTTCGCGCACTGAACCCACCACCAGCGGCGATGCTGGCGATCGACAAATATCTCGCGGCAATTGGTGAACGGCGGCTCGCGGCCCGGCGCATGCTTAGCCTGTGGGGCGAAATGGCGCTTGGTTACGACACCAACCTGACCGGCGTTCCGAATGACTTTACAACTGCGGTGCAGCAGGCGTTCAACCTCGTTGGCGTGCTGCCGACGGGTAACTCCATCAAACGCAAGGCACCTTATTTAGGGGCCGGGGTGGGGGCGGATATGCTGTTTCCGATTTCAGCAAGTTGGAATGGCTATGTTGGCGCGGACCTCCGCGGGCGCGGCTACAAGCGTGAGGCGGAATTTAACTCTGGCACCGGCGAGGTGCGTGCAGCGGCGATCTGGGATGGCGGACCGCATCAATTGCGGTTTAGCTCGACCTATAGCGCGTTCACACAGCGCGGCGACGCGCCCGGCGAGTCACAACCGACCAATGATCGTCGATCGGCGGTCGGTGGCGCTGAGTACCGCTACACGCTCAATAGCGCCAACCAATTGAGCGTCGGTGCTGCCGCGGCGCAAACACGATTTCCGCGCAATATCATCGAGGACTTTAATTCCGCCATTGGCAGCATCTCGCTCTTGACATCGTTCGGCGGGAAGGGTTCGCCGTTGCTGCAACTCACTGGGTTTGGTACACGTGATCGCGCCGTGCGCAAGCTTGCCGACGGTATAACCGACAAGTCAAAGAAAGTATCGGGCGTCCGTCTATACGGCCAGACTAACATCACCGATAAACTGTCGATGTTTAGTTCAATCGGGTCCTCACAGCGGCGCGACGACAGCGCGTTCGCGCGTGCGACGACCGTTGAGTTTGGACGAGACAAATTGGCAGACGTGACGCTTGGCTTCAACTGGCGGTTTCAGACCGGGTGCAATCTGCGTGCGCAATGGTTTGGTTCACGCAACAACTCTAATATTTCGATTTACGACTACTCGCGTCACGAGGTGTCGTCGACTATCCGCTGCGAATTCCGGTAGTAGACCTGCAATAGAGGAACAAACATGACACCAAACAACATTAACTGTCGCCAATTCATTCGGCAGCATCGGCGTGGGTCCCGGTTAAAACGCGTTGTATTGGCGTGCCTTGCGGCAGGGGGGCTCATCTGCAGCCTATTGCCGATGGGCGTACAAGCCGCAAGTGGAACGTTCACTTTTGTTGCCGGCCAAGTATTTGTTGAGCGCAATGGGCAACGCATCGTTGCCGCGCGTGGTGTGGAGGTTAATCCGGGTGATGTAGTTATTGCCGGCGTTGACGGCATGGCGCAGTTATCGATGATCGACGAAGCGAGGTTGTCGCTGCGTTCAAACTCCCGGTTGCTTATCGAAAGTTATCAACGCAATGCTGGTGACCAAAACGGTGCGGTGTTGTCGCTGCTGAGCGGGACTTTGCGTACGTTTACGGGGTTGCTAAGTTCGCTGGACCGAGAGAAATTCCTGATGAAAACGCGGGTTGCGACCGTTGGTATTCGCGGATCGGGCAACATCCTGTCGCACGAAGAGGCTGCTGGCAAGCCGCCCGTCACCATTAATCACACCATTGAAGGAAGCCATGTGGTGACCAGTTTGACCGGCAACTTCGCGCCCATCACCACATTGCCCAACGATACCGTCAGGGTAGAGTCTGGCAAACCACCTGAGCGCATCCCAACGCCCCCATCAATCCTCATTTCGTCAAACACGATGATCACAAAGGAAGAGGCGGGCCCAACTAAGCAGGCGACTGGGCCCGAACCAGCTCCTGCCCCGGCGCCAGCGACGACGACCGCAAACGCTGCGGCCTCGGGAAGTGGCGGCGGTACTAACAATGCTCCGCCAACGGTGGGCACCAACATTGTGCCACCAGTCGTAATCGCCTTAGATCCCAGCGGCTTGCGCGACATCGTGTTGGCCGGTGCTGGCACAACCTACTCGGGACAAGCCGCCAGCGCTCAAAGCACACTTGAAGGAACTAACCTGCGGGCTTTTAACTCGGTGCCCGGTGGCGCGGGAACCTCGGCATCCATTTCCGGCGGCAGCATTGCGGATGCGCGGACTTTTGATATCGGCAATAACTCTTCGATCACAATTGGTCGTTGGAATTCACCATCCAACCTGCTGCTCGCCGGAGTAGGAGCATTCAACGGAACTGCCGCGACGACCCACTTCGCGTATGGTACCTCTGGGTACCCGCCATATCTGTCTGATGTGCTCACTGGTACTGTCTCATATCGACGTATTGGCGCGACAGCACCGACGAGCGATAGCGGAGTCGCGGGAACATTGACTTCGGCAACGCTCGACGTGAACTTCAGCGCTCGATTGCTAAATGCGGCCCTCGGCATTTCCATGGCGGCCTCGCCGAGTGCGCCGACGTACAACATCCAAGCGACCAACGTACCGTTTTCGCTGAATAGCTTCTTCACGGTTACCGGATATGGTCTTACCATCTCCCGGACGGTGAATGGCCAAACGTCGCCTGGCAATGTTGGTATCAGCGGCAGTCTAGAGGGCAGCTTCGTTGGTGCCGCGCTGTCTGGCGTAATTCTGGGTTATTCGCTGAATGACGTGAATCAGGCGACACGCCAGAACATCGTCGGTGTGGTGGCATTCCAGGCAGCCTCGCAGAACACTAACGCGCCTTTTGTATATGGATTAATTTCCGATCCGACTGGGTCATTGCGAGATTCACAGTATTCGCAAGGGTACGCGACCATCAATCGACCGGACGAAATGACAATCGATACAAATGGCCGAGCCACCGCCTTTCGTGGACCATTTGCGCGCGGCGACGGCACGATCTCTGGAAATTCCAGCTACGCTATTGGTGCCGCTCAAGTCTTCGAAGCGGGGTTCGATCCCTCCACGGGATTGTCATGGGGACGCTGGGCGGCGGGTGCCGCCACGGTTGGTGGACTCTCCACGGAGCTATCAAATCGCAGTCTTCACTACATTTTTGCTGGACCACAGGTCGGCCCTACCACGCTGCCACTCACAGGGACGGCAGCCTATGAAGTCGTCGGCTCTACCCGGCCCACCAATACCTCCGGTGGCATTGGCACGATGAACTCTGCGACCTTGAACGCGAATTTTACCGCGCGCACTGTGGATGCAACCGTCAACGTGACGTTGGCAAACCAGACTTGGAACGCTTCTGCAACGGGAATGCCGATTTACCGAGACATGACCTTCGGGGCTAATACTGGAAGGTCGCCAGTCACTGGCCTTCCGGCGCCAACTCAATTGAACATTTCATGCTCACCTAATTGTGGATCCTCGGGTGCCACCGGCAGTCTCGATGGTTTCTTCACCGGACGTACCGGGCAGGGGGCTGGCGTTCAATACAGTATCAATAACAACATCACTGGGGCGATTGCGTTTAGGCGGCGCGGTTAGAAGCCGTTCAGGTGATATTGAGTGCACCTGGACCAGGCGGGACAATTGACGTGATGAACAACTTTGGACTGATTCTTTGTTGCGATCTAGTGTTGATTTGGCCGCCGAGAAAACAGCACATCTTTAGATGGAGTACGGCATCATGAAAACGACTGATATCTTTGCACCGCTGGCGTCTAGAGGCTCAGTGGCGGAACTCCGACCATCTCTGGCCTGGCTTCGGCCGCGCTTGTATGCGTTAACCCGGGCGGCGATGCATACGTCTCGGCTGGTGTTTGCATGTTTTGCATTGCTGACTCTGCTCGGCGTAGGAGTCGCGGCGGCTGGGCCATTTGCATATGTCACAAATGACGGAAGCAACAATGTGTCTGTCGTCGACTTGGCTACCCGGGCAGTCGTCTCAACCATCCCAGTCGGTGGTCGGCCATATGGTGTGGGCGCCAGTCCAACCGGCAATTTTGTGTACGTAACGAATTACGCCGACGGAACTGTTTCCATTATTAGTACCTCAACCAATTTGGTTGTTGCGACTGTTTCGGTTGGCGGGCCGGGTAGCCAGGCCAGCGCAATTGCTGTCAATCGCGATGGCTCATCTGTCTTTATCGGCAGCGCGTCGAGCGCGAATGTAAGCGTGATCGACACCACTAACAATTCGGTGACGACACCCGAGTCCACTGGTCGAGCAGATGATCTTGCTCTCAGTCCATCGGATAATCGCTTGTACGTTAGCTCAAGCAGCGGAAACAAAGTCACTGTCATCAATAGACCGACAAACAACATTCTTCGCACCATTACCAACGTTCCTGGCGCATTTGGCATGGCGGTTCATCCTGATGGCAGAAGACTGTATGTCGGCAACTCTACGGGCAATGTATTAACCGTCATCAATACGCAGAATAACTCAATCAACGCCTCCATCGCCTTGCCCAGCGCCCAGTACGGGCTCGCAATTTCGCCGTCGGGAGACAAGCTATACGTTAGCCACCATCTCACCAACCAGATCACGGTGATTGACACCGCAGCGAATCGTGTCTTGACCACATTTACGGTGACGGGTAAGCCCCTCGGATTGTCGCTGGATAGTACTGGCTCAACGTTGGTAGTAGCCCGTAGTGATGCAAATGCAATCTCTATTTTTGCGACATCGACCTACGCGCAAACCGCAGCGGTGACGGTTGGTACGGCACCCCAGGCATTTGGGCGCATGGTCGTGTCGACACTGTCGGGTTTGACTGCTCCAAGTATTACCACCAACAATTCGCCTGCGTCGGGAGTTGTTAGTGTTGCCTACGCCGGTCACCAATTCACGGCCAGTGGTACGGCGCCATTTCAATGGACTGTGCAATCAGGTGTTTTACCGCCAGGCTTAACGCTGAGTGTCACCGGCGAGCTGTCTGGAACGCCGACGCAAGCCGGTACATTCAACTTCGCGCTACAAGCCACGAATGGATTTGGCACGCCTGATACTGCATCGTTTAGCCTCGTCGTCGCGCCAGCTCCAGAAGCCACGCAGATCGCCCAGGCGATCAGCTTTGGTACGGCACCGGAGATTGCGGTTGGTGGGACGGGCACGGTGAGTGCGACGGGCGGGGCATCGGGGAATGCGGTGACCTTTACCTCGACCACCACCGGGGTGTGTACCGTCAGTGGTACCAACGGTTCGACGGTGACGGGCGTGACGGCGGGCACTTGTACGATTGCCGCCACCCAGGCTAGCAACACCAACTATGCGGCGGCATCACAGGTCAC
>JACMOJ010000500.1 GCA_014378085.1 Burkholderiales bacterium
CAACGTACCGCGCCCGCAGCGCGGGCATGTTTAGCGAGGTCATTTGGGATGCCGGCCTCCTCAAAACTTTCTTTTACCAGCGTGGTCATGGGCGAGTACCCACGCGCAATAAGTCCTGCAGCGATATTGTCGAGTTTGCCCGGGTCCATGTATTTTGTTGGCGAGCGCTTGGCAAGCCACATGTAAGGCTGACCATTGCGCGCCGTGAGTCCATTTAAGTGCGAGGCGTACATGGTGAGGCCAAAATATCGTGACGCGGCACGTTCAATGTAGAACAGCGGTGGCGAATGAAAGGGCTCTACAACATCGACCATCTCATTGCGCCAGCCGCGAATAACGTCTTGGGTGGCGAGGGTCTCTACTACCTCGGCAATCGCCGCGCTGCGATGTTCTGCATTGGGAAAATCGCCGATCATTCCGACCCCGCGCGGACGCAGCACGAATAGCGTCGGCCATTCCTCAAGACGTTCGGCGAATGACTTTTTCATCCAGCCCGCCAGCACACCATCCACATTGAACGGCAGCAGGGTTTCTGATGGGTCGAACCTACAGGCAGTCTGGACAAACTGATTGAGAGCGGTTGTCATGCGGCAGGATTATTTTAAAGGGGCTTTTTTAGGGACTATTTATAACCGTCATTTTTGACAATAGTAGCGCATTCTCATAGACTGCGCCGTCGCGGATTGTGCATGCATTCGCTGTTTTCCGCAGGTTTGTTGCCAGCCAATCATCTCGGCGCTGGTCTATTGGAGGCGGGTTTGAAAGTCATCGTGTTGGGGGCGGGGGTCATCGGCGTTTCTTCGGCTTGGTATCTGTCCAAGTTAGGGCACGATGTGGTGGTGGTGGATCGACAGCCAGCCGCAGGACTTGAAACAAGTTTTGCCAATGGCGCGCAGATCTCGGTGTCGCAGTCAGAGCCGTGGGCCGCGCCGTCTGCGCCGATGAAGGTTATCAAGTGGTTGTTTAAGGAGGATGCGCCGCTCCTATTTCGGCCGCAGCTGGATTGGCAGCAACTGTCGTGGGGACTCCAATTTTTGATCGAGTGTTTGCCCTCGCGTTATCGGTTCAACATTCAACAGATGGTGAACCTCGGTTTGTACAGCCGTCAATCCCTGCAAGCATTGCGCGCAGAAACGGGTATCGAGTACGACCATTTGACGCGCGGCATTATGCAGTTTTACACCGAGCAGTCTGACTATGCGGGAGCGGCGGAGGCGTGTGCGCTACTTTCGCAGTATGGCATCGAGCGCCACGTGATCAGTCGCGAAGAGGCGGTGCGCATTGAGCCCGCTTTGGCGAGCTTGGGGAATAAGTTGCTGGGGGCCAGCTACGCCGAGTCGGATGAATCCGGTGACGCCTTTAAGTTCACACAAAATTTATCCAAACTTTGTGAGGCGCGTGGCGTAAGATTTATGTACGACACCGCCATTGAGACGCTGCGCGTCGACAAAAGCGCGGAAGGCGGGCGGATTGCGAGCGTTATGGTGAAACAAAAAAATTCCGTCAACGTTGAAGCGATGTCGGCTGACGCGTACGTGGTCTGTCTCGGTGCGTACAGCACACCGATGTTGAAAACCATCGGCATTACGATTCCTGTCTATCCGGCAAAGGGTTACTCGGCAACGTTGGTGACGGAGGGATTTAGCGGTGCCCCGCATGTCAGCCTAACGGATGAGGCCATGAAAATTGTGTTCTCGCGGGTCGGAGACCGAATGCGCATCGCTGGAACGGCCGAGCTCGCCGGTTATAGCACCGAGCTCAACATGGTGCGCTGTGAGGCCCTCATTAGGCGAGCGCGTGAGTTGTTTCCCGATGCGGCTGACTACGATCATCCCCAATACTGGACAGGGCTTAGGCCGTCAACACCCTCCAACCGACCGCTGATTGGGCGCGCTAACTATTCCAACCTCTTCCTTAATACGGGTCACGGCACGTTGGGCTGGACAGAGGGCCCGGGCTCCGGTCGTGCGCTCGCCGACCTGGTTTCAGGTAAGGTGCCGGAGGTTGAATACCGCTTTCTAAATGTTGATGGGCGAAAGCCGTCAGCGGCCTAGTATTGCTACTGAATTTGTAGATTCGATAAGGCCCAATGATTACTCTCGATGACATTAAGCAGGCGGCAAAAACGCTGCAGGGGCACGTGGTGACCACGCCGTGTCTACACTCGCGCACGTTATCCGAAATTACTGGTGCAGAGGTGTATCTTAAGTTCGAAAACCACCAGTTCACAGCAAGCTTCAAAGAGCGGGGTGCGTTAAACAAATTGGCCTCACTTACGGAAGTCCAACAGCAGCGGGGCGTGATTGCGGCGAGCGCTGGAAATCACGCGCAAGGCGTTGCCCACCACGCTTCGCGCCTCGGCATTCCCAGCGTGATTGTGATGCCCTTGTATACGCCCAATGTAAAGGTCGAGATGACGCGTCGTCATGGCGCGGAGGTGGTGTTGCACGGCGAAGGCTTTGACGAAGCGAAGGCTCACGCCTTTGCACTGGCAGACGAGCGTGGGCTCGTGTTTGTCCATCCGTACGACGACGAAAAAGTTATCGCGGGGCAGGGCACGATTGCGCTCGAAATGCTCGAACAGCAACCCGACCTCGACACACTCGCCATTGCCATCGGCGGCGGCGGTCTCATCTCCGGCATCGCAACGGCGGCAAAGGCATTAAAGCCGTCAATGGACGTGGTGGGGGTGGAGACGACGCGGTATGCATCGATGTATGCCGCAATCAATCATACGACGGCAAATTACGGCCCCTCCACCATTGCAGAGGGGATCGCGGTGAAAGAGCCCGGAAAACTCACCCTCGCGATTGTCGAACAACTCGTGACCGATATTGTGCTGGTGGACGAGGGCGACATTGAGCAGGCCATCGTCATGCTGCTAGAAATTGAAAAGACCGTTGTCGAAGGTGCCGGTGCGGTGTCACTTGCGGCGTTGATGAGACATCGTGATCGATTTGTCGGGCGCAAAGTGGGCCTCGTTTTGTGCGGTGGAAATATTGATCCGCTGATGCTGGCCGAGATTATTCAGCGCGGCATGGTGCGTTCCGGCCGTTTGGCGCGCATCAAGGTTGAGTTGCGGGATCTGCCGGGCGCGCTGGCGAAAATTACGAGCGTCATCGCGGAGTCAAACGCCAACATCGAAGAAGTCCACCATCAACGCGCCTTTACCAATCTTCCGGTGCAAAGTGCGGAGGTTGAGTTTGTCTTAAAGACGCGCAACGCCGCGCATATCGACGAAATCGTCGCGCGCCTCGCTGCAATCGGCTTTCGCGCGCGCGCCGTTCACCACGACACCTAGCCGACCGCCTTTGCTGGAGCCGCCGGTGGTGTAAGCGCTTTTGTCAGCATGATGACAAACGGAATCCAACCCACCCACATCACCAAATCGATCAGGTCCATCGCAATCGGCGCGTCGCCTTTGGGAAAGTATTTCGCCGCAGTGTATTCCTCAAGGTAATCGAACACTGTCAACCAGACAATCGTGAAACCGAAACAAAGCGGCGTGGCAGACAGCCGACCTTGTAGACGCTTGAGTAACGGTATACACATAACGATGCCGATACAAAACACGTACAGCACAATTCGCCATTCGTGGTGTTCGATAAAGAACTGTTTGATCAGTGGCTCAGACGTGATCATTTTGGCGGCCGTCCATCCCAAGATGCCCGCGCCGGCAACGATGATTTGCGGGAAGCGTTCGACCCATTTGAGGATCAATGTTGAACCCCACATGACAATCGGAATGCTCACCAGCAAAC
>JACMOJ010000052.1 GCA_014378085.1 Burkholderiales bacterium
ACCTCGTGCGGCGAGCGGCACCGTGAAACATTCTCGTTTGCCTGCGTAATATTCGTCGACCTGCCTTAATGTCTGGTCAAGATAGTGGTGTCGGCCCGGCACGATTACGCATTTGTTTCTGGCCCGCAGCCGACCGATCTCTTTCTCCAGCCCTCGGCGGTTCACAAAGTCGAGAACGTGGATGCCGACATCATCGGCAATTACCAGCATCGGACCCAGCGGGGTATCAAGCCATTTTGAATACATCACCGCAACGCTATCCGCTTTTGATGGCCGCGCGCCGAATAAGCGGGCAAACGCTTCGCGATAGCCGCTCGGTGAGTCAAAGCCTGCATCGAGTTGCTGATCAAGCACGAAG
This sequence comes from Burkholderiales bacterium, assembly GCA_014378085.1. The sequence goes on from JACMOJ010000052.1 coordinate 359, forward strand.
TTATCCTTTCCGGTGAGCTTGGCCTCTCGCACCACCGCCAACGCCGCACCCAAGCGTCGTGCGCGACTGAAGGCCTGAAACGTAATACCAAAGTAGCGCTTGAACTGTCGCCTCGCGGTTGACGGGTCAATACCCAACGCTAGTAAGTCGCCTTCGCGAATACGCCCATCGGCTTTTTCCTCAATCAGCTTGACCAATGGATCGATCAGACCTGGCTTGTCGCTGGTACGCGCCATCGGCTTACAACGCAGACAAGCACGAAAGCCTGCAAACATGGCCTCGTCCGCATTGGCAAAGAACGACACATTGTCGCGCTTGGGTTTTCTTGCGGCGCAGGTGGTGCGACAGAAAATGCCCGTGGTTTTAACGCCCGTCAGAAAAACACCCTCGAACGAGGCGTCGCGCGCAAAAAACGCGCGCCACATGGTCTCTGCACTTGGTAAGGTTCGTACGAGTGATTTCATGCGCACATATTATCGAATTGCACGTACGCATCTCGCCGCTTTTCGGGCAGTGAATTCGAGCGTCTCTCGTCGAGGCCGGTTGTCCAGTCAACTTGGATAGCGTTGTACGGAGGGACGCACAAAGGCCACCACCCGCGGAAGAACCCAGCAGGCCAACGATGCTTCGGGACAGATTGGACAATTTGGAATCGATGACGAATGACAGTATAATTTCCAGCTTTCCGCAGTGCCTCTCGCACAGTTCGCGGCGAAGACAGAATGACGGCCTGGTAGCTCAGTCGGTAGAGCAGAGGATTGAAAATCCTTGTGTCGGTGGTTCGATTCCGCCCCAGGCCACCAAACAACAAAACGCTCCTCTCGGGGCGTTTTTTGTTTGTGGGGAGGGGTAGGAATTGAACCACCCTTGGTTCGACTAAGTGAAGTCCAGTGGACTTCGCTTGGACGCGCGAGCTTTAGCGAGTGCGGTCCCGAGCGCGCGAGGGATGCGGAAATCGATCTCGGCGCCGACAGTCGACTTCGCTCGGCAAGCGGACAGACTCCGGCCCATCATTCACTAAAGTCTAGCAATGGCGGGCGTTAAGAACCATAAAACATTGAAACTACCCGTCCTTGCTAGCGTTTGAATATTTGGTGAGTGGGCGTCGTACATTCGTGTTTGATATACTCTGCGCCTCTGTCGCACGCTCAGCTCCACATCTTGGTGCCACGTTCGTGGTCGCTGTCATCCGCTAACCCCGCCTAGGAAAATCCATGTCTAAAATTAAAGTCAAAAACCCCGTCGTAGAGATGGATGGCGATGAAATGACCCGCATCATCTGGCAGATGATTCGCGAAAAAATGATTCTTCCCCACCTAGAAATTGATCTTAAGTACTACGATTTGGGCATGGAACATCGTGACGCAACCGACGACAAAGTGACCGTCGAATCCGCGATGGCGACCAAACAATATGGTGTGGCGGTCAAGTGCGCCACGATCACACCTGATGAAGCGCGCGTGAAAGAATTTAATCTGAAACAAATGTGGAAGTCGCCAAACGGCACCATCCGCAACATTTTGGATGGCACAATTTTCCGCGAGCCGATTATTTGCAAAAATGTGCCACGTCTCGTTTCACACTGGGACAAGCCGGTCGTTGTCGCGCGTCATGGCTTCGGTGACCAATACCGCGCAACCGACTTTCAGTTCCCGAGCGCAGGTACGCTCACCGTCAAATTCACCCCGAGTGATGGCTCTGCACCAATCGAAAAAGAAGTGTTTAAAGCGCCCGGTGCGGGCATTTCGCTTTCGATGTACAACCTTGACGAGTCGATTGCCGGATTCGCGCGAGCGTGTTTTAACTACGGCTTACAACGCAAGTACGCGGTATATCTTTCTACCAAAAACACGATTCTAAAAATCTACGACGGCCGCTTTAAGAATTTGTTCGAAGAAATTTTCAATGCCGAGTTCAAGGCAAAGTTTGAGGCCGAGGGACTAACCTATGAACATCGGCTGATCGACGACATGGTCGCCTCCAATCTGAAGTGGAGCGGCGGCTACCTTTGGGCATGTAAGAACTACGACGGCGACGTGCAGTCCGACACGGTGGCGCAAGGTTATGGCTCGCTAGGGCTGATGACCTCGGTCTTGATGTCGCCAGATGGCAAAACGGTGGAGTCTGAAGCGGCACACGGCACCGTGACGCGTCACTACCGTATGCACCAGCAGGGCAAGCCCACCTCGACCAACCCAATTGCTTCTATCTATGCATGGACGCGCGGCCTGCAAGCGCGAGGCCGTATGGATGACACCCCAGATGTGGTCGATTTTGCATTGAAACTTGAGAAGGCCTGCGTCGATGTGGTGGAACGCGGCGAGATGACCAAGGATCTCGCGATTCTGATCCGACCAGACCATCCCTATCTAACCACCGAGCAGTACATCCACGCGGTGGACATGGAACTCAAAAAGCAGATGGCTTAATTGACGATATTTTAATAAAAGGCTTCCTGCGGGAAGCCTTTTTTATTGGCGTGTATCATGCCCGCTCTGCAACTATTTTTGTACCCCGCGCTCTTAGTAGTTCCGGGTGCCGTGCACACGGCTCCCCCACCAATCCAACGATTTCTTCCAGTAAGGAAAGCCATGAAAAACTCACTTCTTGCATCCTTGATTTTATCCACACTTGCATCCACACTTGTTGCTACTGCCGCCATCGCCAACGCCGCATCGGTGGGGCAGCCCGCGCCGAATTTCAGTCTTAACGACATCAATGGAAAAGCCGTAAAGCTGGCCGACTTCAAAGGTAAACATGTCGTCTTGGAATGGCACAACCCTGCCTGCCCGTTTGTCGTGAAGCACTATGACTCTAGCAATATGCAGGCGCTACAAAACAAATACGATGCAAAAGATACGGTTTGGCTCACCGTTAATTCGACCAACCCGACACACCAAGACTACATGAGCAACGATAAGCTGAAAGGCTATATCGCCGAGAAGAAGGCCGCACCGGACAACTACATGGCGGACACAGACGGCAAAGTTGGCCAACTGTATGGCGCCAAGACGACGCCGCATATGTACATCATCAACCCCGCCGGGATGCTGGTTTATGCCGGTGCTATTGACGACAAGCGTGGTACCAAACAAGAAGAGATCAAGATCGCCAAGAATTTTGTTGTGGCAGCATTGGACGAATCGAAATCGAACAAACCTGTGACCACCGCGTCGACGACGCCATACGGCTGTAGCGTAAAGTACAAGTAGGCCGTTTCCGTTTCGTTACACAAAAAATCCCACTTTTGAGTGGGCTTTTTTTCGACTAGTTCGGCATCCGATCATTTAAGATCGTGATGGACTTTCGCTCTACCGAAATGTAGCCCCCAACCTCCAAATCTTTCAGCGTGCGATTCACCATTTCGCGCGACGCACCAATCATGTTCGCAAGGTCTTGTTGGGTGAACGGCTCGCCCACCACGCGCCGACCATTAGACATGATCGCAAGCTCAAGTAGCGTCCTCGATACCCTGCTGGAAATATCGTGCAACGCCAGGTCACCAATCTTGCGCGTCGCCGCGCGCAGTCGGCGGGCGAGCGTTTCCATGACCCGTCGCGCAATGTCTGGTGAGGATTCAATGGCTTTCCGAAACGAATCATACGAAAGTATCTGCAGGTGGCAGCGCTCCATCGTCGCCACACTCGCGCTGCGTGGTTCTTGATCAAACAACGGCAGTTCGCCAAAAAATTCGCCAGGGCCAAGCGTCTTCAGAATGACTTCGCGAGAAGGGTCAGTGGGGTCCACGGAGAACACCTTCACTTGGCCGGTCAAAATGACGTAAAGCGAATCACCGACCTCGCCTTCGCGCAAAACGTACTCGCCTTTTTCATATACCTTGAGCGCCAAGTGCGCGCCGATGCTCTCAAGCTGCGTCGCGTTAAGGTTGGTAAAAAGAGGAGTTGCGTTAAGCATATGGTCGGCTTGGGGACGGGAAAGGACGGAGCGGTGGAAATCCGGGAAAGTGCAGGGGAGGAACGGGGGAACGGGGGAACGGGGGAATGGCGGTGACACGGACGAAATTGCAATACCTAATATTGCACAACTTGTCGCGTTACGCGACCAACCTGCCAACGATTGGCCGTCTACACGCCCCGCCGCAGCTGATTGGCAACCAATTGCTTGATGATATGTAGGCGCATATGAAAAAAGTGGTCTGCCGCGGGCACCACCGTTACCGCCATGTCCCTACTCCTCGCCCATTCTAGCGAATCCGATAGCGGTACCGTTTCATCGTTCTCACCGTGGATCAGCAATGTCGACGCGGGCGGGTTACCACCGTTGTGTACATTCGCCCATTGCGCAATGCGTTGGAATGCCGGTGCCACCAGCACTAATTGATCGACGACAACTTGTTCAGATGCCGCCAAGGCCACCGCACCACCAAACGAGAATCCAGCCAGCCATAACGGAAGTGAGTCGTTTCCAACCGAGGCTCGCGCGTGTGAGATGACAGTGAGCATATCGTCAGTTTCGCCACGCCCTTCATCGTGAGCTCCCTCAGTTTTTCCAACGCCTCTAAAATTAAAGCGAAACACAGCAGCGCCCGCGTCAAACATCGTCCGGGCAATCGTTGTAACCACCTTGTTATCCATCGTCCCGCCGAACAGCGGGTGCGGGTGTGCCACCACTGCAACGGCGCGAGGCGCAACCTCGGTTGGCAGGTGCGCGGCAACATCAATCCCTCCTGCGGCGCCGCAGATTAAAATTCGCACAACGGGAAACTGGGCGGCCATCAAAAACCTAGATTTTTAGGCGTTCAACGATGCGACCGTTTTGGATATGCTCGCTGATAATTTCGTCGATGTCGGCGTGGTCAACGTAGGTGTACCAGACACCTTCCGGATACACCACCAACACCGGCCCGTCATCACAGCGATCCATGCAGCCTGCGGTATTGATGCGCACTTTTCCTTCGCCATTTAGGCCCAACTCTTTGATCCGCTTTTTTGCGTAGCCGCGCGCATCTTCAGCATGATGATTATTGCAACAGCCCTCGCCAGCCTGACGTTGGTTGACGCAGAAGAAAACGTGCTGCTTAAAGAAACTCATGACGACTCCGAATGGGTTGAGACAAAGATGATCGCAAGCAATACCAGCGCGGCCAGCGGCCACGCTTCATTGATCCACCTCGTAAGGCTGGCAAAATTTGCAAGCTGCCCGTAGGGCCAGCTAAAGAGTCGTAACGCCTGATCTAGCGCCGCGTACACGCTTGCGAGTTTTGCCATCACGCCGCCCGCAAATACAAACATCGCGGCCCAAAACGCCCGCCATCGATAGTTAAATTTTGTGAAGACTAAGTGGATCAGTAGTCCTGATGTTACCCCGATGACCGTCGCTGGGGCGAGTGATGAGACCAAATGCGGCGTCTTGAGAAGCAATGAGGCCATTGTAAGTTTGGCGATAAATCCAATCGCTAAGATCACCATCACCCGCAGTAGCGACGCTCGCTTGGGATGCGTCAATACCGAAACAAACATCGCAAAGGCGGTGACGTTAAGCGCGATTCCCACCACCTGAGGAAACAAAATCAGCGGATCGTAGGATGCTGCCGTGTCGCCCATGGGCACCGCGCCAATAGCAGTCTGGGCGGCGAGCATTCCCGCTTCAAAATATGGAATTGCCGGGTTGAGCTGTGCAAATAGCCACAGCATCAAGAGCAAAATTCCCCAGTCCGTCAGCGGCGCAGCCGAAAAATGTTCGCGGCGAAGTGTCAACATCTTTTGGATCAATTTTCGGCCGAGTGGTGCCAACAAACTGACGGCACCCACCGCGGCACCCGAGGTATTCGCCAACACGTCAAGCGGCGAGGAAACGCGACCCGGCAGGAACGCCTGTAGCAACTCAAGAACAAATGAGAGGGTCAATCCCGCAGCGGCGGCAACGCCGATGATTCGCCACCATTGTTGATCGATTTGTGTGATGGGCTTCAACCGATGTTGCGCTTGGGCCGCCAGCAGTGCGCCTAACGGCGCGTAGGCCGCGACATTGATGGCTACGTCAAAGTAGGTGATGTAGCGCGGCCAATCAAACAAGGTAATGCCACGCGGCGGTTGCCAGCCGACGAATGGCGCTAGGCTCGCGTAGATCAGTATCAGCACGAAAGCCGCAATCGCCCAGCG
>JACMOJ010000053.1 GCA_014378085.1 Burkholderiales bacterium
ACAAAAGACATACCAACCACCACTCTGACCAAACGCACGCGTGCGCGCGTTTCGCCACGGCAACTCAAACGACATAGCCCAATGTCGTTCGTTGCGTTACTACCTTAATGTGGAGCGACCAGTGGCTCCGCGCAGGACACTGATCAGATATTTGCTTTCAAAAAGATGAAAGTGCGAGCCAGCAAAGTAGGAAGGTGGTCGCGTAGATATGCACACGGACGGGCTAGCGCGGTGTGAAAAATTGGAGTGCGGGAGCTGTTTAGGTGTGGACGGGAGGGGGGGCTCCGGCCGGATGGTTCGCCAAGCAACGAGACACGTGGCCGTGTTTGCTTTTTAGCTTTGCGTCGCCGAACGGGGACGCACGCGTGCGTGGAGTTTGCAGCGAACACGAATGCGGTCGCCACAAAAATCGAAACCAACTAAGTGGCGTCGTGGAAATGCGCACGCTTAAAAAAGCGTCGCGTGTTCAGCGTTTACCCAATTCAGCTCAACAAAATTGAACCGTCTCGAAAGCCGAGTGAGAAGAATGCCCCGATTCTCTGGGACTGTCAATAAAAACAGCTGATACTCGAGCTACCCGTCGCGTAAATGCCACAGCGGCCTAGGGCAGGTATCTCGATCAGACGCCGCGTTACCGACGGTCGCGACACACCGCGATCAACCCTCACGAAATCGCAAAGACCAACGCCGATCGTCCCCGTCGCAAATCCGTGAGCAGAGATGAGCGGCACAACATGCCAATGTGAGTCGTAGTCCAACTCTGGTCGCATGGTGCCAAACGCAGGCCGTGCTACTCAGGTTTCAGCTGACGTTCCAATTAAGCGGTCGCGCTAGGCGGCGGGTACTCGCAAGCACCACGGCAGCACCGACGAGCAAAGTCGTATTTACAGAAACGCGCGTCGACCGATCATGGGCAAAGTCGAGGGGGTGACCGCAGCGCCTCGGCAGCCCGCTGGTAGCGCACAAAACTGTTCACCCGCGTCATAAAAAGCGGATCGTCCCAGACCGGCACCCTTGACGCGGCAACTACGACGTCTTGACTCACAAGATAGTTGTACGCGCTCAAGCTGGGCACGAAATCGCAATCCGGTCCCGCCATCAAAAACTTCCGCCACATCGTCAGTATTGAATCCTGATTTACCCCAGCCTCAAAGTAGTCCAGGTGATCCAAGGCGCCAGCGCAGCGGGCTTTCATGCAGTCCCGGAGCTCTGAACACAGCAGGTCTGCTGCCAGACCATGATACTGAAGCAACGCTAAATCATCCGCGCCAAGGCCGCCGAACCAGCTATCGCCCGCAGCCAGCCATGTGCGACTCAGCACGTCATCAAGCGCGGCAATTGCCGATGTCGGTGCCGGCGCCCGTGAGTTGGGGCAGGACCAAAGCGAGACCTCAGCACAGGCCGACAACGAGGCAAACAGATGAGCACCATGTTCTTCCATCGCAGACTGCAAGGCATCGCCTTCGCCTAGGCCGTCGCACTGCGAGTGCGCTTGAGCACGCACCGCCTTCAAACTGTCTTCGGGAAGGCCGGCGCTGCCAAGTCTCACGGTATCGTCGCTTGCGACGGCAATTGCGAATACAGATTTGACCAAGGATCCCGGTGCCGGCAGAATCAGACATAACTCCTCAACGCCTTCCGCGTCGGGAAAGTAATGCCGCGGCACCTGCAAGATCGCCACCGCGGTGAGCAGTTCGGTCAATCGCATTGTGCTGACTGGATCAAGCAAGTCAACAGCCTGATCGATCGCATCGCGCGACGAGGCGTCCACCGTTGCGGTAGCGTCAACAGCGGGTTGCCCCCTACGTGACGGATGTGGACAAACGTTGCGTGGTGTTGCAAAAAACGCAGTACGGGTAGGTGTAGCAAAGTTCATAGTTTCTCTAAAGCTCCAGAAAGAGGTGAGGGGTCATCAGGTGGGTTGAGTTATTAGCGTCGCATGCACCTGAGCGATTGCAACCTTACAACCGGTGTGTGCATCGAATCGCGTAGAACAAGGCACGCACCGGCTCGCACAGGCGCGAGGCCAGCGGCGTCGGCGGTTTACCCGGCAAGCGATTAATTACCGTCGCGATTGATCTGTAAAAGCAGCGCTTTTGGCAACGCCGCTTGCAGCGCAGCAAGGTGCAAACTCGCGGCTCGGTTTCGAAGTTTAGGTAAGCGCGCACGAAGCGCGGTTTCCCGTTCTGCGCGTGCGGCCTCGATAAGGACGTATTGCGCTTGCCACGCAGGTTGCCGAAGCTCGCCCATTAGTTGTTCAACAGCCACGACCGAGTCATCATCGGGCCTACCATTGCGCACTGTTCGATGTTCCGTCAGCACCGGATACCAGCCGCCTGCCACATAGTCGAGACGTACCGCCAGCGTCGAACACCGACGTCCTTGTCGATCGGTCAACGAGGCAATATGCGTCCGTCCGGTCAAACAATCATCAACCCGGGCGCTCACACAGTGATCCATGGCAGATCCTTCTTCGAGCAATGCCCGCGAATTCGACAGAAACTCGATCCGCCGGAACTCCGGTTTTAGAAAGTCGAAGTGAGTCAGCAACGACGTCCGGTTAAGCGTTACCTTCTCCGTCTCGCCTTCCGCCTCCGTTGCTTTGTCTGACGGCCGAGACAACGCCAGCCAGTGCAGGATTTCCTCGTCGTCTGAGAATATGCTGACGCGCGTGGTGAAGTGCGCGCCAGCATCCACCAAAAACTGGTGCCAGCGGTCACTCGCCGCCCACCAAGCAGTTATTGTCCAGCCACGCAATTCAACGCCCACTGACGCGGGCATCACGTAGCCAATCGTATCCATGTCGTCTGGGTGATCCTGTCCGCCCGACTGCAGCGCCCTTATAAAATCACGCAGCTCATAACTCACCGTGTCCATCGCGTGCCCATCCTCCCGATCCCATTTAAAATCGTGGCGTGGCCCGAGGGTTAGCTTCCAGCGTTGGGCCGCCAAATCAAGATAGAACGGATGCGTGATCGCCACATGCAACGCGTTGGCATGGAAATCAAGGGGGTCCACGGCTGGATCAAAGTCGGCCACCGGCGCATCTGATCGGGGATCGTCACCGAGCAGTTGCGACACGGTTCTGACTTGCCGCAAAAGGGACACCGTCACGCGCACCCAGAGCTTCCATTGCCGGAGTGTTTGCGGCCACCGCTCTATTGGGATTAATTCAAGCCACGACAACAGCGCGATCCTCCGCTGTGCGGTGTGTAATTCATGCGCAGCCGCTAGATGGTGCTCGCGCAGGGCCGCCGTTCGCAAGTGACGTACGGTGCGCTCGGTGGGGCCCGTGTGCTGGGAAAGTAGGGGAAACAGCGGATCGCCCCGTTCAATAGCGACGTTCATGATCGAGGCCATATTCGATTCGACGTCTGCCGTGTCCGGATCGGTGTTGGTTCGTATCAACATCGGTAGCAATAGCGGAGCGGCGACCAGCGCTTGAAACCTGCGGGCTCGCACCTCCCCCGCAGGCACCTGCGACAACCAGTTAAGGCGTTGCGCCGACAGGCCATCCTTCAATCCGAGGGACCGAACCTGATGCAGGATTACCGAATCCAGGTGCTCGCTGATCAGCTGCATCACCCGCCGCATCAGTTGCCGTTCGCGGCGATGCAGACGTTGCCACAGTTGCCGTCGCTCGCGGGGTGATCGGG
>JACMOJ010000501.1 GCA_014378085.1 Burkholderiales bacterium
CAGAGATTGCCTCAGCCTTAGAGGACGTCGCGTTCCCGGTCGGCAGCAAGAAAGTCACGCTCAGGCTGATTGTCGAGGCAGGGCTATCTGCGGTCATCACGATCTTTATCGCGCTTGGCGTGTCGGGCTTGATCGAAGTTCGCGTGATGAAAGCCGAAGCGCTCGACGTCAGCTCGCGCGTCGTTATCACCAAAGTAACGCGCGCAGTTGCTCTCGCCCTGTCGATACTTATCGCGCTGCCATTGGTTGGTTTCGACCTGACGATGCTCTCGGTGTTTGGTGGCGCGTTGGGTGTGGGTTTGGGATTGGGCTTGCAAAAAATTGCCAGCAACTACATCTCTGGATTCATCATCTTGTTGGATCGGTCGCTGCGTTTGGGCGATTTGGTCACCATCGATAACCGCCAAGGCGTGATTGACTCAATCAAGGCGCGGTACACGGTCATTCGTAGTCTCGATGGGACTGAGGCGATCGTGCCGAACGACACGTTGATTACTAGTACGGTCATTAATCATACCTACACCAACGATATCGTCTCAGTCAAAACCAGCGTGATCATTGGCTATGAGTCGGACCTAGCGCTCGTCCGTTCACTGCTGCTAGCGATTGCGTCGCAACACCCGAGGGTGTTGAAAGATCGAGAATCCGCGGTTTTGGTGAAGGCGCTAGGCGATAACGGCATCGAAATAGAGCTTAATGTTTGGATAAATGACGCCGATCAGGGCCAAAACCCGTTGAAGTCAGACCTTTTTACTGAAATTTTGCGAGCTTTTCGGGAAAATGACATTTCCATTCCGTTTCCGCGACGCGATATTCGAATCACAACGCCTATGACCGGCATTGAAGCAGAGAAACCTACAGTCGCGTAAAATAAGGTCTTCTTTGAGGAGCGCATTTTGGATATTTCAATTCTTAACGGCTTGATTGACCTGCCCTGGTGGGGTTATTTGGTGTTTGGCGTCGTTATCACGCACATCACGATCGCTGCCGTTACAATTTTCTTGCACCGGGCGCAGGCGCACCGCGGGCTGGAGTTGCACGCGATCCCTTCACACTTCTTTCGTTTCTGGCTGTGGCTAACGACCGGTATGGTAACGAAAGAATGGGTCGCCATTCACCGCAAGCACCACGCCAAATGTGAAACTGTTGACGACCCTCATTCGCCGGTGGTGTACGGCATCAAAAAAGTGCTCATCGAGGGCGCAGAGTTGTATCGTACAGAGTCGCGCAATCAGGAAACTTTAGACAAATACAGTCACGGTGTTCCAAATGACTGGATCGAACGCAATGTGTATTCGAAGTATTCGTGGCAAGGCGTTGGTTTGATGCTGGTGATTAACCTGGTATTGTTTGGCCCGATTGGTGCCACCATTTGGGCAGCCCAGATGATGTGGATTCCATTTCACGCCGCTGGCATCATTAATGGCATTGGTCACTACTGGGGTTATCGCCACTACACGGTAAACGACACCAGCACCAACATCACCCCATTTGCCTTCTGGATTGGCGGCGAAGAGCTGCATAACAACCATCATGCCTTCCCGACGTCGGCACGTTTCTCGATGAAGTGGTATGAGTTTGATTTAGGCTGGCTCTACATCCGAACGCTTGAGTTGATCGGACTCGCGAAGGTCAAAAAAGTCGCCCCACAAGCCAAGTTTAATTGGGAAAAAGTGTCGTGTGACGTTGAAACCTTGCAGGCGGTGATTTCCCATCGTTATGAAATCACCACGAAATACGCTCGCACACTGCGCGCCACTTGCAAGTCTGAGATCGAACGGCTACACGCAGAAGGCTCGGCGTTCAACGGCATGCGTGCCCGCGGCGCTTGGAAGAATTTCCGCGCGTGGATGCAATCAGACTCGACACAGTTGACCGCTGAACAACGCGCTACTTTGGATCGGGCACTTGCACAAAGCGTAACGTTAGAAAAAGTCTATTCCTTCAAGAAAGAGCTTGCCGGTTTGTGGAACCGCTCAACAGCATCGAAGGAAGAACTGGTTGCGCGTTTGGAAGACTGGTGCAAACGTGCTGAAGCATCGGGTATCGATGCACTCCAGCAGTTTTCGCGTCGCATCCGCGCCTACGCTTAAGGCGATAAGTTTCAACAAAATAAAAAACCCGCCAATGGCGGGTTTTTTATTTTCTGCTGTCGAGAAGCTCAACTATTTGAGCTTGGTCTCTTTATACGAAACGTGTTTACGCGCTTTCGGATCGTATTTCATCATCTCAAGCTTTTCCGGCGTTGTACGTTTGTTCTTGCTGGTCGTGTAGAAATGACCCGTACCTGCGCTAGATTCCAATTTGATTTTTTCGCGTCCACCTTTAGCCATGGTCGCTCTCCTTAAACTTCAACGCCGCTGGCGCGCAGATCAGCCAAAACGGCATCGATGCCATTTTTGTCGATCGTACGTAAACCTGCGGTGGTCAGGCGCAAACGCACCCAACGGTTTTCTGATTCCACCCAAAAACGGCGATGCTGCAAATTAGGCAGAAACCGACGCTTGGTCTTGTTGTTCGCATGGGAAACATTGTTGCCCACCATCGGGGCTTTTCCCGTCACTTGGCATACGCGTGCCATAGGACACCTCTTTCAAACTGTGCTGCGGTTAGAAACGCGGATCGAAGCTACCGATTCCATTGATTTTGTTGAATCGTCACAAATGCCTTACAAAGCATTCGCGAAGCCCAAAATTATAACAAAACCAGGTACTTAGCGCAATCCTTGAAAACTCAAAAGTTAGGAACGGCTAAGCGGACCACAAACCCTGCTCGGCGAACGATAGTGAAGCCCCAGGAGCCACGATAAAGTGATCCAGAACTCGGACGTCGATTAGAGCAAGCGCCTCTGCCAACGTCTTCGTTAGCGACCGATCCGCCTGGCTAGGCGTAGCTTCGCCTGACGGATGATTGTGCGCGAGGATTACTGAAGCGGCGTTGTGAGCGAGCGCTCGCTTGACGATTTCTCTTGGATACACCGAGGTCTGAGTCAATGTACCGCGAAAAAGCTCATCAACCGCGATCACCCGGTTCTGTGCTGTCAGAAACACAGCGACAAACACTTCGTGAGGCAACCTCGCCAGCGTGGTCCGCAGATAGTCACGGACCGCTCGAGGGTTCGAGAGTGCATCTGCGAGTTTTATCTCCTCGTGCAGTGCGCGCTTGGCCATTTCGAGAACGGCCTGCAGCTGAACAAATTTTGCCTGCCCTATGCCGTTGACGGCGGTTAGCTGGTCTTGCGAGGCGCTAAACAAACCGTGTAACGAGCCGAACTTAACGACTAATTCACGCGCAAGGTCCACAGCGCTCTTGCCTTTCGTGCCAACCCGCAGAAAAATGGCAAGCAGCTCCGCGTCTGACAATGCGGCAGCGCCGTGGGCAACAAGACGCTCTCGTGGTCGTTCGGCCTCAGGCCAGTTGGTGATAGACAAGCGTAATCTCCGACAAGCGTTTTTATGAAATGACCCGCTATCCAACGCATCGCTCCTGCCTTTTGCCGACTACATTTGCACCGTTTAGTAAATCATTGCCGTGAAAGAACGCGCTCACCGAACCGTTGCATTTTGCGCAAAGTATCAGCCATGGAAAGGTTGGCCGCCGCAAAAGCAAGCCGCAATGCGAAATGCGAAATGCGGAATGCGGAATGCGGAATGCGGAATGCGGAATGCGGAATGCAACAAATAACGCATATTTATAGTTATTTAATCTCTTTTAGCGACTTTTAAAGAACGATAGACCGATGTCTATTAGAGAAATCTAATTTTACCTCCGCCGCTTGCCAGAAAAGTACGTCCCACTACGAGCGCTGCTTCAACCGCCTCCAAAAGTACAAACCCGCAAACTGAGAAACGAAATTTATTAAGTTCCGCTAACGTCTCTTAAAATACAAATAAAATTTACTAAAATTGGGTAACCTTCCAACATCGTAAGTTAGCAAATCTTCCGCTGCACGTGTAATCCTTTGTTTTCCCGCCACCCCTTATTCCTCGCTTATTCCTCCCTTTCCCTCCCTTTCCCCTACCGCCCTTCGACCATGCCCCTACCAAAACTAGACGTCCGTGTTCTCGATCCCAGACTCTCCGCGCAATTACCAACCTACGCCACCCAAGGGTCTGCTGGTTTGGATATCCGTGCGTGTATCGAGACACCCATCACGCTAAAGCCGGGCGAGACAAATTTGATTCCCTCCGGCATGGCCATTCACATCGCAGACAACCAGTACGCCGCACTCATCCTGCCGCGCTCTGGGCTGGGCCACAAACACGGCATCGTTCTCGGCAACCTAGTGGGTTTGATCGATTCCGACTATCAGGGCCAGATTTTTGTGTCGGTCTGGAATCGAGGGCACACTGAATTCACCATCCAGCCGATGGACCGTATCGCCCAAATGATTATCGTACCCGTCCTACAGGTCGAATTTAATATTGTGGACGCCTTCGCCGAATCCGAGCGCGGCGCTGGCGGTTTCGGTAGCACCGGCAAAAAATAGCGTCGGCAGAATACCGCTTGCGACGTTAATCACGTTCTCCACCAGCATCCTTAGCTTGATCGCGCCCATGTACACCTCAATGAACACACGCCTCTTAAATAGTTTCGCCGGATTGTTGACCACACTCTTGCTCACAAGCGTTTCGTCGCTGCAGGCGCAGCCAGTCGATGGCAAGCCACAAACCGGACTACCCAAAATCACGCTCTCAGCTGGCGGTCAAACAATCACCGCGAATGTCGCCGCAACGGACGAAACACGGCAAAAAGGCCTGATGTTCCGCACCAAAATGGCTAAGAACGAAAGCATGCTGTTTGTTTTCACGCAGCTCGGGTATCACGCCATGTGGATGCGTAATACCCCGCTCAATTTGTCAGTGGCCTACATGGATGACCAAGGCAAGATTCTTTCGATCCATGAAATGGAAGCTTTCAATGAGACGTCGCACCAAGCGGCTGGACCAGCACGCTACGCGCTGGAAATGAACGCGATGTGGTTTTCACAACACAAAGTAAAGGTCGGAGACCGTATTGGCGGGCTCGAAAAAGCGCCGAAACCAAAGTGAATGGTGCGATGAACCGAAGGTACTTTCGGCCAGAATCGGGCATGCCCGATCGCGTTCCACCTAGTTTTTAGTGAAGCCGCGCGATCCCAGTTCCATTGGTTGCAGCCCACTCAATTCCTTACTATAATTAACTATGTAAGGAGATTTGGAGTTAATGATGACAACAGAAGCTACGCTGACAAGTAAGGGACAGACGACCATTCCCAAAGAGATTAGGGTTAGCTTGGGAATGAAAGCTGGGGACCGGATGACCTTCACATTGATGCCAGATGCGACCGTGATCATGCGTGTAAAGCGCAAAAGTATTTCTGACGTCGCTGGCAGCCTACATAAGAAGGGACGCAAACCGATTCCGGTTGAGCAACTGTCGCGGTGATGCTTGGCATTGACACCAATTTACTCGTTCGCTTCCTTGTGCGAGACGATGAAGCGCAATTTGAAAAAGCGCGCAAGCTTATCAAACGCGAAGTATCAACGAGCGGTTTTGTTTTTGTGAACCAGCTGGTTTTGCTAGAAGCAGAATGGGTGCTTCGCAGTCGATATGCGGTGAGGAAGGAAGAACTCATCGAAACGCTTTCGCAAATGTTGGATGCCAGTGACATTCAGATCGAAGACGAGCCTTCAGTCGAAGAGGCGCTCTTCGTTTGGAGAGACCGCAACGCGGAATTCGCCGACTGCCTGATCGGTGCAAGAAACCGCAGACTTGGATGCAGAGCGACTGCAACATTCGATCAAAGGGCGCTGAAATTGCCCGACTTTGTTTCAATTTGAGTTGGATTGGCGTGCTTGTTTCGCCCGGTAGCGGCTGTTCGCCATCAACCGCCAATGGCGGCATATTTCGCTTGCGTCGTTCAGTTGTTGTATCTACAATAACATGATAGAAATCACCTTCGACCCGATCAAACGCGAAAAGACGCTGGCGGCCCGAGGGCTTGATTTCGCAGACGCTGAAATAGTCTTTGAAGGCATCACAATTGAGATTGAAGATATTCGCAAAAACTATGGTGAATCACGCGTCATCTGTTTTGGCCTTTTGGAAGGCAGGATAGTGGTTGTTGGCTACACGGCGCGTGGCACTGCTCGTCACATTTTCAGCATGAGGAAAGCAAATGAACGTGAACAAAAGCGCATCGCGCCGCTCCTCGAAGTCTGATCTTGCGCGCGTGGACGCGCACGTGGTCAAGGCGAAAGAATATGAAGAGCTTCCAGAGCTGACGGAAGAAATGTTGGCGCGTGCAAAAGTAAATAAGGGCGGACGGCCTGTATCAACGAATCCGCGCAAACTCATCTCCTTACGCCTGCCAACGGATGTCATCGACCGATGGAAAGCAACCGGTGCGGGTTGGCAAACGCGCATGGCAGACCGTTTAAGCAAAGTGCGGTAATCGCGCTGGAATGTGAAGAGCGGCCAATTGCGGCGGTTCCCGAAGTCGATCTGATTACCACGGTATTGACTATATGCATACGATATGCATATAGTCAGAGTGGACATCGAATTCGACCCCGATAAAGCGCAGACAAACCTCAAAAAGCACAAGGTCAGCCGGGGCGAAACGGAGCATTACCATGCGTAAAGAATACGATTTCAGTCAAGGAAAGCGGGGCGCAGTGCTGCCCTCGCCTGGCAAGACGAGGATTACCATCATGCTCGATGATGACGTCATCGAGTACTTTCGTGCTCGGGCAGAGGCAGAGGGCGTCGGCTACCAAACAATGATCAATAGCGCCTTGCGTGCCGCTTTTGAACAGCAAAAAACCAAGAAGAAGGATGACGAGCCGTTGACTGTGGCAAAGCTACGTAAGGTTCTTCGTGAAGAGCTTCATGTTTCGTGAAGCTCAATATCAAGGCCGAAACTCGTCACACGCTCTCGCCGTAACAGGTCATTTGTCTCATGTGCTGTACCGCCGCTATCGGGAAAATCGAATGACCGCTGGGTCAGCATCAACCCTTCAGCCGCCGTTCCAACCCCACTCCCGCCATCCACCCAACATCGGAAAATACAAACCGAGCCGGATTAGTTGCTGACTTTCCGTCATGGCGTGAACGAGTACGGCATAAGTCTCTAGTTGCGCCCGATATCGCTGTTGTTCGTTAGTCAAAAACGCGTCGACATCCGCCCCCTCGTGGCTGCCGGTCTTAAAGTCAAGAATCCAGCGCACACCGTCAGCATCCACAAAGGTTCGATCAAGTGCCACGTTTACCAGCGCCGAATCGATGACACCGGCTATCCGCCATTCTGAGCGCGCTTCAGGATGTGACTCGAGTGTCCAACGACCACGCGGGTCGGTGAGTGTGTTGTTCAGCGCCACCATCACGCGTTCCGCCGCCGCTTTCACATCATTGCTACCCACGCCTAAGCGCGAGATCTCCTGCTGAATTAACGGGCGCGATTGATGCACACGCGCAGCACTCCAAGCGTCCACTCCGTCGGTCGCGATACGTTGCAAAAATATGTGCACCACCGTGCCGATGTGCCGGGCGGTATCCGTGGCCCATTCAAAATCAATCTGTGGGCTGGTACCGATTCGATCAATGCCTTCTGCCGCAGCGACGGCAAGGGACACTGCTGGTGGCATCGCCGGCAGTGCGTGGTCGAGTGCGATTCGTGTGGGGTGATTTTTCGGCGGACCTGAGGCGCGGCTGCGCCCGTCGTTGACGTGGTCTTCCAACCGCCCCTCCAAGTGCGCTGCACAACGATCCAAGTCGTCTGTTTGCAACCCCAGCGCGTCCATCGACGGCAACTGTTCCGGCCCCAGCGCAGGCCAAAGTGCCGCCAGCAGGCTGGTGGATTTTGGCGCCGCAATTTCTGGCGAACCGTCTTTTTGTTTCACCGTCAATGTGGCCAACAAATGTAAATGGCGTTGCGCGCGGGTGGCCGCCACATAGAGCAGGCGCACATCTTCATGCTGTTGTTTGGCACGGTCAAGCTTGGCAATGTATTCGTAAATCACGTCTGCATCGTCTTCCGCACCAGCTTCGCGAATCGGTGCCAGCAGCAGACCGTGTTCACCGGTTTCTACGTCGGCTTGCTCGGTCCACACTAATAACTTCTTGTCATCGTGCCGGGGTGGACGATCGAGGCCGGGCACAATCACGGTATCAAACTCAAGCCCCTTGGCTTTGTGGATTGTCATGATTTGCACCGGCCGAGCGACGTCTGTGGCGTCTGCCGCATCAGCCATCGTGCGCCCGCCTGAAAACAGTCGGTCGATGCGCGCCTGTAACGCGTCAAGGCTCACAATCTGCGCGCCGCCACTTTGTTCCTGTGCCTCTGCTTCAAGAAGATCGAGGAAGGTGATGGCGTCATCGAGATCGGCAGCGGAGTCCAAACAGGCTGGCCCCGCCAACGCGAGCCAACATTGCTCGACCGCATCACGAAGCGGCGCACGACGGCGAGCTTCCAGAGCCGTTCGCATGACTGCTTGCAATTTGCGACTACGTAGCTGCCCATCGACCGAAAGCGATTGCAGGCGCATTGAGTCGTTGATCATTTCCCAGACGGTGCGGGGGTCGGGGGTCAGCGCGCCATCAATCGGAACCACACTCGCCGAAAGTGCCGCGAGGTCGTTTAGCGTCAACCCGCACCATGGGGCGCGCAAGATCGCCAGCCACGCGATTTGATCGGCCAAATGCAACAGGGCGCGCGTGAGCGCCAACAAATCCTGCACCACCGGCCGGTCTTTCAACGGATCGATATCGACCGCATGAAACACAATGCCCGCCGCCTTGAGCGCGGGCACAATTTCGCGCAGGTGGCCGCGGTTGCGAATCAAGATTGCGATCAGCGCATCCAGCTTGGTCCGACGCGTGAGGCGAATGAGGTCAACGATTTTTGCCGCTTCAGCTTGGGCTGCGCTGGGTTCGTTGGCTTGACTGCGGTCTTCCGTCTTGTCTTCTCGCTTAGCCCGAGCACCTTCAACACCTTCTGCACCTTCTGCACCTTCAGCACCTTCAGCACCTTCAGCACCTTCAGCACCTTCAGCACCGTCCGCATCTTCAACGCCTCCAGCACCATCGGCGGAATCGACGCGTTGATTAATCGTCCAGTGCACTTGTAGGGCGGCTTCCTTCGAGGATGCAGCATCGCCAAACGCAACACACTCGGCATATGGCACCACACCCGTCGCGGCGTTTTCCGCATTGGGCATCAGCAAGTTGAAGGTTTGATTGACCCACGCCACCAAGCTTGGTGCCGAGCGAAAATTGACCGACAACGTTAGCGGGTTTAAGGTGATGCCGCCCAGCCCGGCATGGCGCGCGCGCAAAAACAGCCCCACCTCCGCTTCACGAAATCGGTAGATCGATTGCATCGGATCACCGACCACAAACAGCGTGCGGCCGTCGTCCGGGCTCCAACCGCGTGTGAGCTTTTCTAGTAACGCAAACTGGGCAAATGACGTGTCTTGGAATTCATCGACCAGCAGATGGCGAATACGATAGTCGAGCGCCAACGCCAAATCGGTAGGTTCATCTTCTGATCCAAGCGCACGCGAAGCCGCTTGTGCAATTTCGGTAAAGTCACACTCGCCTTCGGCACCGAATACATCCCACAACTGCGCGGTAGCGTAAGGCAACAGCCGTACGATGGCACCCAACACCTCCCACTCCGGCTCGCGGTAACACGCCGGCGGCAATGCGCGTAGTGCATGCAGCTTATTTGCAAGCAACGTGTTGTCGGCAGCTTCTGCCAACACTTCCAGCAACGCGCCGATCCGCGCCTTCATTGCGTCAAGCAGCGCCTTTTCCGTTTTATCCTTGCTGGTGGGAAAGCCCACTTTCTTATTGATGCCTCCCGGCTTGCGCCACGTCCCGTCTTTGGTCAGCAACAAATCGGCGATCGCCAGCCACGCTGGTAGGCTTTCTACCTCGGCGCCGGGAAACGTATCGAGATCCGCACATTTTGAAAGTGCACTATCCACGGCGTCTTTGAGCAAGTTTTGTCCGGAAAAGCCCACCAGATCTCGTGTTTCTCTCTTCTCCATTGCTGGATAAGCCGCCGCGACTTCCGCCACGGCTTGCGCTCTGACACGCTGCAACGCCGCTTCAAGCGCTTCGCGCTGATGCATCTTCGGCAGATTACGCAACCAATGGTCACGGCCACGCAGCATGTCGGCGATCAGCCCCTCGACCACGCTGAGGTTATTGTCGAGATGGGTGAGCAAGGTGGCTATGTCGTCGGCAACCGAATCGCCATCGTTGATCTGCGCCAGCAGCTGGCGTGCGGCGCGGCGATACAACACAGTGGCGTCGTCCACACTTTCCGGCTGCGCGCCAAAACGCGACATCATCGGCATTTGTCGCGTGAGCGAGGTGTTCATCGAATCGATGGTTTGAATTCGCAGACGCGCGGCATTGGCCAACAGTTGCCAGCCGCGCTCGGCATCACGTGCCAACACCCGCTCGGCCAGCGTGCGTGTTTGTGCGTCGTCGCTTTCGTTCACCGTCGCGAATGCGGTCAATACACGTGCGCGCATTTCTGCCGCCGCTTTGCGGGTAAAGGTAATGGCGATGACTTCTTCGGGTTCATCAACGGTTGCGAGCAAAGCGAGATAACGCTGAATCAGCAAGCGAGTCTTGCCCGACCCGGCCGGCGCGCGCACGATAAAAGATTGTCCGACATCGAGCGCACGTTGGCGCTGGTTTTGGTCGATGACAACGTCGGTCGTGTTGGTTGTGTTACGCATTGCCATCATCCGAACCAGCCAGCATGTTTTCCACGCTGCCACCGTAGCTGACACCATCGCCACCTCCTTCGCCACCGCATGCAACTTCGTCCCCGCGTTGACCGGTAACTTCCGCGACCCTGCACACACTCTGCAATTCACATTGCGCACAGGTCAGGCCGCCATGTTTAGGGTCAACCACGGCGATACCGTTGACAAACTGCGTCGCCAGCCGATTGAGCGCTGCTTCCCATTGCCGCACCAGCACATCCCACGATACATAACCGCGAGCCGACATGCCGCGTTTTTGCTCGATCGGCGTCACGTTCGGCAATACATTGTCTGTTGCCGAAACGCCTTCAAAGCCAAACGTCTTGCCGCGTTTTAAGCGGGCAAATGCCAGCGCGGAAATTTCTTGTTCAGCGGTGTGAAGATAAAGCGGCAGTTGTGGTTCGTCAGGCCTTTCTCCCAACCAGCCTTTGACCTGTGCCACGCCGGTCTTGTAATCAATCAACGCATAGCTGCCGTCGTGCAACTGGTCGAGCCGATCAAGTTGCAGTCGCATCGAAAGCCCGGAAATTTCAACATGGCGTGCTTCTTCGCAAGCCACAACATCAAACGGTGCGCGCTCGCGCTCAACGGCCAGCCACGCTGTTACCACTTGGCAGAGACGCGCGTGTTCAAGCGCCGCAAATCTGCCCGTCAACATGTCGGCACCGTCGGCGCGTATCTCGTTGATGGCCTGATGTGCGGCGTCACCCACCAATCCGGCTAGCGCCTCCGGTTGCATCACCAACATCGCAGTCTGTGTCTGCAGCCGTTTCCAAACCAGACTCAAGACCCGGTGCAGCAGCGTGCCACGGGCGGCGGCATCAAGACCGGCGGTCGGCTCTGCCAGCGGCTTGGCCGACAAGCGGTGGCGCGCAAACGCTCTGAACGGGCAGGCGGCTTGGTCGCGAATAATGCCAGAGCCGCCCGACACGGCGGCGGGTGTGGCTAACGTGGCAAGCGCGGCAAACGCGACATCCGGAATGGGCAAACGCGCACTTAACGCCCCGCTTTGCTGAAGACATTCGGCATAGTTTTGCGCTACGGGCGCGGTAACGTCTAGCGGAAAGTCGGAAATTAGCGCACTGGCGGGACGTGCCTGTCCGGTGTCGGCATCTGCACCTTGATACATCGCATGACTCAATATCAATTCACGCGCGCTGTGCTGCCAGCCCTCGGTAATACGTTTGTCAAGCGCGAGCGAAGCTGCCGCCGAAGCCTCGGTGACACCCGCTAGGCGCTGCAACGCTGCTGGAATGAATGGATTGGGGCGCGCCGCCAGTGGCCACGCGTCGTCGCTCAAGCCCGTCACCCACATGGCGTCGAATGGATCAAACGATTGGCCGGCGGACTCAAGAATACCCAGCACCTGAATCGGCGCTTCATTGCCGCCGGCCGATTCGGGCTGGAAAACGGTATCCCCCACAATCCGCCGCAACTGCGCGAGCGCTTCATCGGCACGCATGCGCGGCTGCACGTTCTCCAACGCCGCCAATGTCTCCAGGGCATCGCGAAATTTAGCCAACACCTGAAAGTCAGATGAGCCCAACGCACGTTCACCCGGGAATCCCCATGCACTCAATGCCTGCGTGAAATGACGGCTCCATTCGAAAGGCGAACGTTCGTTTGTAGAACGCCGAGGCGACTCGCTCGTTTTTTTACCGACCGTGTTGGAGGCTACGCCAAAGGATTTAGATGCTGTCGGTAGCCCTGCAACACGATCAATCATCATCACCCACTCGGGACAAGACCGCACCGCGCTTATTAGTCGTTTGCCCACCCCCAGCTTTAGCAACTTTTGCAGCGCAGTTAGGCTGACTTCCGAAGCCACCATCTCTCGTAGCTGCGCGTCCAACCTTGCCCTCGCGGCGATCTCACGCTCGGCCGCGCCGATGAAAGGCGAACGCAATAGTGTGCTAAATCGCGCAAACGGCAACGGCCGACCTTGCGAAAAATCGATCAGCTCGATCGCGTCATTCACCAACCCATATTCATTAAGAGGCAGGCCGAGGGAAATATTGAACAACGCCGATAACGACGATGCCTCTGCGCCGATATGCATTCGTGCACGGGCGAGCGGCGCCAATGCATCCGTCAAGAAGCGCGAAATTTGGTGGCGTTTTTTTTGCAGGTCAGGCACGACAACGGCAAGACGCGCCGTATTGTCCGAGTCGCCGCGATGCTCTAGCTGTGCGCGCGCCCACGCCGCGCAAGCGCGTAACTCATCCGTATCGTTGGCAAAAACCAACCGCCTTGTCTCCGCAATTTTACCGGCCACTACGTCCGCAGCGTCGCCGGCGAACAGCGCCTCGACATCAACACCCGCCGAAGAACAGGTTGCGAAAAACGCCGCAATCTGCGGCGTGACAATGTCAAACCCTGCGGTCAACAATCGGCGCGGAAGAACGCCGTCCGGCAATGTCTGGGTTACCAGCGCGCCCGCTCCAGAAGCGCGCAGCCCGTTGCTGCGTGCGTTGACAAAAACACTGACGAGAACATTGGCGAGCACATCCGGCAACACCGCGAGGTCCATCACTTGCATTTCGCGGCACAGTCGCTGATAGCGTATCGCCCAGCCAAAAAACACTTGGCCGTCCTCGTGCAACGGATAGGTTCGCATCGCGTCCAATAGCCGCCATTGATTGGCCACCGACCACGCTGCCGCCGCCTGCTCGGCCGTTTGCGGTATCGACAGCAGCGCATCACTGGCGTCGGACTGACGAATCACCTGTTCCCACAGCAAGTGGCTCTGCGGTACGTCGATTAATTTGGGAAGCGCGACCGCGGCTTCAAATTCAGCTGCAACGCCCAAGCGAATCGCTTGAACAGTGCGCGCTAAAAACGTCGGCAGGGGCAAAATATCAGGCGCAACCCAAGCGCGGCGGCCGGCCTGTTGTTGCGCGGCGTCGTAGACCCGCTTCAGCGCGGCCGCAAGACGCCGATTCGGCGTGACCACCGTTACGCCTTCGGCAGCAAGGCTTTCGATGACCGATGGCGGGAGATGAGCCGTGTTACTTCTCAATCAAGTGGGCTTTGTCTTTCACCTTTGCCCACTCATCGGCATCAGGCGGACCGGGTTTGCGTTGGACAATTGGTTTCCATGCTTTTGCTAACTCCGCATTGAGACTGATGAATGGCTTCTGATTCACCGGCACGTCATCTTCAGCAAAAATGGCCTCGACCGGACATTCGGCAACACATAATGTGCAATCAATACACTCGTCAGGATCAATGACGAGCATGTTAGGACCTTCGCGAAAACAATCCACCGGACATACGTCCACACAGTCGGTGTATTTGCATTTGATACAGGATTCGGTAACGACGTATGCCATATTGCGTTTTCGATGGTTGGTAACGGATTAGGATTTCATAAATCATTTGCAAAACACCGCCATTTCGGCAGGTTTTGCGACACGCGTAATGTTAACAGAGCACCCTCATTTGCCGTAACCGGGGCATGTCGCTTGCACGGGTGGAAACCACTCACATGGCATAATCGCGCCTCCACTGCTCCGCTGGCGATATTGCCGGCCTGCACAACAGATTGTGAGGATTTCATGAGTTCAGCTATTGTTCACGTAAGCGACGCTACCTTTGACGCCGAGGTCCTACAAAGCACAACCCCGGTGCTGGTGGACTATTGGGCCGAATGGTGCGGACCGTGCAAGATGATCGCGCCAATCCTTGATGACCTCTCACGCGACTACGCTGGCAAGCTCAAGATTGCAAAACTCAATATCGACGAAAACCAAGCCACCCCGCCCAAGTACGGTATCCGTGGCATCCCGACACTTATGTTGTTTAAGAACGGCAACGTTGAGGCGACCAAAGTCGGCGCCCTGTCGAAAACGCAGCTTTCGGCGTTTATCGACGCCAATATCTAGATCTACCCCAGCGGGGCAAGAGAAAAACGCTTGCCCCTTGCGGCTTTTTAGTTATACTTAGCGCCAAATCTGCGTGTCTACCTGCTGACGTCCGTCCGCAGATTCCTCGGTAGTCCTTCTGAAGCAAACCCCCATAAGAGTTGTACGCTGACTGGATCACGCCACCGCGTGCCGTCAAGAAGGATTGGCCGATTGCCCGCCATCCGTAACCACCCTTTCGACATGGGTTGAATCCGGTTGGTGAGTTCATTGTCGTTATCCAGTCATACGGGATCATCCCGAGACTTCACCCTTTTTAGTCCAAACGCCACACGGTAAAGCCGCTATGCAACTATCCGAAATGAAACTCAAACACGTCTCCGAACTCGTGGAGATGGCAGGTGTCGCCGAACTCGAAGGCGCAAATCGCCTGCGCAAGCAGGAGCTGATTTTTGCGCTGCTCAAACATCAAGCAAAAAAGGGCGAGGCCATTTTTGGTGACGGCACACTTGAAGTGCTGCAAGACGGTTTCGGCTTCCTGCGCTCACCCGCCATTTCCTAACTGGCAGGCCCTGACGATATTTACGTTAGCCCGTCACAAATCCGCCGCTTTAATCTGCACACAGGCGACACCATCGAAGGCGAAATCCGCACGCCGAAAGAAGGTGAACGCTACTTTGCATTGGTCAAGGTTGACAAGGTCAACGGCGAACCACCTGAGGCCGGCAAAAACAAGATTCTGTTTGAAAACCTAACCGCCCTGTTTCCAAACAAACCGTTTATCCTTGAGCGCGATATTAAGTCCGACGAGAACATTACCGGGCGTGTGATTGACATCATTGCCCCGATCGGCAAGGGCCAGCGCGGCCTACTCGTTTCCTCGCCGAAATCCGGCAAGACGGTCATGCTGCAACACATCGCCCAAGCGATCACCAGCAACCATCCGGAAGTTGTGTTGATTGTCCTGCTGATTGACGTGCGCCCAGAGGAAGTGACAGAGATGCAACGCACCGTAAAGGGTGAAGTGGTATCGTCGACCTTCGATGAACCTGCTACACGTCACGTGCAGGTCGCAGAGATGGTGATCGAAAAGGCCAAGCGACTGGTTGAGCACAAAAAAGACGTCGTCATTTTGCTCGATTCGATTACGCGCTTGGCGCGTGCCTACAACACCGTGGTACCCGCCTCCGGCAAAGTGTTGACCGGTGGTGTTGGCGCCAACGCACTACAACGGCCAAAACGTTTTTTCGGTGCGGCGCGTAATATCGAAGAAGGTGGCTCATTGACCATCATTGCCACGGCGCTAATCGATACCGGGTCGCGCATGGACGATGTGATCTACGAAGAGTTCAAGGGAACCGGCAACATGGAGGTTCATTTGGACCGTCGTGCCGCTGAAAAGCGCGTCTATCCTGCACTCAACGTTAACCGTTCTGGCACCCGTAAAGAAGAGTTGCTAATCAAGCCTGAAATTCTTCAGCGTGTCTGGGTGCTGCGCAAGATGATGTTTGCAATGGACGAATTAGAAGCCACGGAATTCCTCATCGACAAGCTTAAGGCAACAAAGAACAACGCTGAATTCTTTGATTCGATGAAGAAAACCTAATTGCTGCGACGTGCCGCGACAGATCCCCTAATCGCGCTCGGTGCTGGTTTTTCGCGCCTTCATACCCGAAACGGGGTATAGCCTCCTTCTATGTTGTCGGCAGTACAATCGGTGAATCCATTGATTGAGCCTGCGCCGATGCCACGTGTTTTAATTGTTGAAGACGATGTTGGCTTTCGCGACCGCTATGGCGCCATCCTCGCCAAAGACGCGGCGTTTGAGGTTGTTGCCAGCGTGGGGACGGCTGCTGAAGGTCTTGCAATGCTGGATTTGCGCATGCCCGACATTTTGCTAGTCGATCTTGGCTTGCCCGACCTTTCTGGTATCGAAGTCATCCGCCACGCCAGCCGCACACTTCCCTCATGTGAGAGCATGGTCGTTACCGTGTTTGGCGACGAGGAACACGTACTCGCTTCGATTGAGGCAGGCGCGTCCGGCTATCTTCTCAAAGACGCATCTGAAGACAGCTTTCTTGCGGGCATTCGCGAACTCATCGCCGGCGGATCACCGATATCCCCAATCATTGCGCGACGCTTACTGAAACGCTTCCAGCCAGACTTCTCGCCCAACGCTTTGTCTAACACCGCACCCGACGGGGCACTCAACATGGCACCTCCACCTCCCGCGCTGCCTGCGGTAAGCGCGGGCGAAAGTGATGTTTCCCTCTCCGCGCGCGAACGAGAAATTTTGCTACTCGCCTCGAAGGGATATAACTATCCCGAGATGGGTAAACTCATGGGTATTTCGCCCCACACCGTCACGAGTCATGTCAAAAAAATCTATCGCAAGCTTGCCGTGCACTCGCGCGGTGAGGCAGTGTTTGAAGCCCACCGTATGGGCCTTATCCGCTCCATGTAGCGGTGGCACCATGTTGCCGCAACCCGCATCGGCTCGATGATCACCACGCTTCGCAGCGGTTTTGTTTGCATCCTTGTCCTTGTATTTGTGGCCTGCCATGCGAACGCGCAAACGGCAGCACCCGCGCCGGTTGCAAGCCCATCCAGCGAGTTTTTGCCTTATCAAATATTTGATCGGGCTGAATTTGTTCAATCGGGTTCAGGATTCCCGCCCGACAGCAACGCCCAATGGATCACCGTCGCGTTGCCCGACAGCTGGCGCTTGCAGAACCGTCCGCGCGACAAAATTGGCTGGTATCGGCTGCGATTCACGCACCATGGCGCCGCCCACCAAGGAAGCGAAGGTGACAACAGCGGCCAGCAAGCGATCTACATTACTCGCATCACCAACAATATAGAAGTGTTCCTCAACGGTTCGTCGTTTGCGACCAGCGGACGATTGGGCGCCAACCCCGAAGAATCATGGAATCTGGCGCAATACCACTTTGTGCCCCCTTCTTTGATCCGAGATGGCTCCAATGAACTGCTGGTTCGCCTTCACCCGGACGATCATGCCCGCGCGGGACTCTCCAAGGTCTACTTGGGTGATAGTGCGGAACTACGTGAGATCTACAACCGCCGATACTTCATTCAAACCAAGGCACCGCAGTTAATCACCGGCGTGTTGGTGGTAATGTCAATTTTCTCGTTGACCATTTGGCTTCGTCGTCGCAACGAAACCATGTTTTTGCTGTTCGGCCTCATGGCCGCTGTTGCCGTGGTGCGTTTGTTTCATCATTACTTTCGCGACACACCGGCTTGGCTGGTAATGATGGCGGTGCCCGCCGTGCTGTGGCTAACCGTGCTGCAAACAAGTTTCGCACTCCACTATGGCAACCGCTCTCTGCCGCGTATGGAGCGTGGCTTGATGATTTACGCATTTGCCGCCACTGCGTTGCTGCTTGTCAGCGCGGTGACAAACCTGTTTCTTGAGGCGACACAGATCGTCTATGCCAGCCTGGCAATACTCTCGCCGCTACTCGGCGGCATCATCATTTATCAGTTGAGCCGTGTTCCCTCACGCGGCAACGTGCTGATGATGGTGGCCACGTTCTTAAACTCGGCGTTTGGTATTCATGATTTTCTGAATTTCCAAGAACTACTGGGTTACGACCGCTTGTACCTGTTACCGCTCGGATTACCGTTACTGCTGCTCGCCGTTGCCGCATTGTTGGCGCGTCGATTCGTCGAGACGCTGAATGACTACGAGACATTGAACACCAATCTTTCGGCGCGGATTGAGGGCCGCGAACGCGACCTCGCGGCCAGTTTTGATCGGGAACGCGCGCTAGATCAGCAGCGCGCCACGGCCGATGAACGTCAGCGGCTCATGCGTGACATGCACGACGGGCTCGGTTCACACTTGATGTCGACGTTAGCGCTACTCAAGCGCGGTTCAATAAAAACGTCCGAGGTGGAGTCGTTGCTGGCCGACTGCATCGACGAGCTGAAACTGACCATCGACTCACTCGAGCCGGTAGAGCGTGATCTTGCCGTGGTGCTGGGCAATCTGCGTTACCGACTCGAACCCAGACTTAACGCAGCCGGTATCTCGCTCGAATGGGCAGTGACCGATTTGCCACGGCTCGACTATCTTGATCCAGAAAACGTCCGCAGCGTATTGCGAATCGTGCAGGAAGCATTCACCAACACCCTCAAACACGCCAACGCCTCGCGCATTACGTTATCCACAGGCACAGACCGCGCGGCAAATCGCGTTTGGGTTCGTGTCACCGATGATGGCAACACCTTTGGCGCGGAAAAGGCCAATGGCGGTCGTGGACTCACCAATATGAAGAGCCGCGCGGCCCGTCTGCAGGGTAGGGTAGAGGTGGTGGCGCTGAAGGGCGGCGGAACTTGCGTCAGCCTCTTCCTGCCGATACAAATACAAAAGCCCCCGTCTGACGGACGTCTTCAGCTATTTTCTGCCGGAAACGCCCGTCCCTCCTAGGGTTTGTGAATTATTTTTGACGGCACATTACGCGCGTAGTGCGGTGAGGACTTCGTCGAGCATCTTCTTTGCATCACCGAACAACATGCGGTTGTTGTCTTTGTAGAAGAGTGGATTATCGACACCCGCATAGCCGGATGCCATGCTGCGCTTCATCACAATCGTGGTCTTCGCTTTCCACACTTCCAACACCGGCATCCCGGCGATCGGGCTGGTGGTATCATCCTGCGCTGCGGGATTCACAATGTCGTTCGCACCGATCACCATGACCACGTCGGTATTCGCAAAGTCATCGTTGATTTCGTCCATTTCCAGCACGATGTCGTACGGCACCCTCGCCTCTGCGAGCAGCACATTCATGTGCCCCGGCATCCGCCCTGCCACTGGATGAATACCAAAACGCACATTGATTTTTTTCTCGCGCAGCGTTTTGGTAATTTCATAAACCGTGTGCTGGGCCTGCGCGACCGCCATGCCATAACCCGGCACGATGATGACACTCTTGGCGTCGCGCAACAGCTCGGCCGCTTCCGCCGCATTCACCGGGGAAACCTCGCCCACCGGCGCTGCGGCAGCACCGGCTGTCGGTGCAGGTGCGCCACCACTAAAACCACCGGCAATGACGCTAAAGAAATTGCGGTTCATTGCTTGGCACATGATGTAGGACAAAATCGCGCCGCTTGAGCCGACCAGCGCACCGACCACAATCAACAAATCGTTCGACAGCATAAAGCCAGTGGCCGCTGCCGCCCAACCGGAGTAGCTATTGAGCATTGACACCACCACCGGCATGTCGGCGCCGCCGATTGCCATCACCATATGAATGCCGAACAGAAGTGCAATGACCGTCATCACGATGAGCGGCACCATGCCGGCTTCGATGCTTGGCGCTTTCATAAACTGATAACCAAACACAATCACCACAATTAAGCCGATCAAATTCAACCAATGGCGTGCGGGCAGCAGCAATGGTTTGCCGCCTAACTTTCCAGACAACTTGAGGAACGCAATAATCGAGCCGGAGAAGGTCACCGCGCCAATCAGAATGCCGACATAAACTTCAATGTGGTGAATCGTTTTTTCTGCATTACTGAAATCAGCCACCGAAGTCGGATCAATATAGCTGGCAACACCAACCGCCATCGCTGCTAGGCCGACCAAGCTGTGCATGAGTGCCACCAGCTCCGGCATTTGTGTCATCTGCACCGTGCGGGCCGCGTAAAGCCCCACCGCTCCGCCTGCCACCATCGCACCAACAATCCACGGGATTCCCGCTGCGGTGACCCGTGGCCCAAGAATGGTCGCGAAGACGGCAAGCCCCATGCCGATCATGCCGAACAGGTTGCCCCGCCGCGACGTCTCGGGATTTGACAGCCCACCGAGGCTCAAGATAAACAACATAATTGCCGCGATATAGGCGACCGTGACTAAACTTTCCGACATGGTCTGTCTCCTATTTTCTAAACATTGCCAACATGCGGCGCGTGACGGCAAAACCGCCAAACATATTGACAGCGGTGAGCGCGATACCCACCACCGCAACCCAACGTATCAATTCATCCGGCCTCGATATTCCAGCCACAGCAGGCGGCGCGATCTGCACCAACGCACCGATGACAATGATCGACGAAATCGCATTTGTCACACTCATCAGCGGTGTGTGAAGCGACGGCGTGACGTTCCACACCACCATGTAGCCGACAAAACACGCCAGCACAAAGACTGTGAAATGCCCAAGGAACGCCGGTGGCGCATTAGCCCCAACAAACCAAAATAGCGCGGCGGCAATTGCAAACATCACCGTCAACTTGCCACTTGACATGGGTTCGGATGCTGCGCCACGACCGTGGCTTTTTTTGGCAATAATGGCGTCGGCGGACTTCGGGGCCGGGACAGCAGGAAGTTTTGGTGGCGGCGCAGGCCAAGTGACAGCACCGTCCTTAACGATTGTCAGTCCGCGTATGGCATCGTCATCCATATTGACGTTAATCACACCGTCTTTGGTTTTGCACAGCTCTTCAGCGAGTCGGAATAAGTTGGTGCCGTAAAGCGTGGACGCCTGCTTGGCGAGTCGGCTGGTCAAATCGGTATAACCAACGATGGTGACGCCGTGTTTGACCACAGCCTTTCCCGGCTCGGTGAGTTCACAATTGCCACCCTGCTCAGCGGCCATATCAACGATCACGCTGCCCGCTTTCATCGACTGCACCATCTCGGCGGTGATAAGTTTGGGCGCGGGCTTGCCCGGAATCAATGCGGTGGTGATGATGATGTCGACTTCGCGCGCCTGCCGCGCATACATGTCACGCTGTGCTTGCTGGAAACCCTCGCCCATCACCTTGGCATAACCACCGCCGCCGCTACCTTCC
>JACMOJ010000502.1 GCA_014378085.1 Burkholderiales bacterium
CCACTCCTGCCCCGACTTCTGCGCCACCCGCCGCGCCTCCCGCCGCGCGCAAACCCGCCGCTGCCGCATCCGTTGTTAAGGCTGCGCCATGAGCGCCACACCAACCGCCTTCGCCGCCCCTGTGGCCACCGCGACCTCGCCGTTTAAGCTCTCCTCGCCAGTGGCAAACCGCAACGCGGCGATTGTCCTATTGATTGTTGCCGTACTCGTTTTGATCGCGGGCCTAGCACTTCCTGCCTGGTGGCTTTATGACCGTTACGACGCAAGCGCAACACAGCTAGCGCGCCAGTTGCGTAGTTACACCTCACTCAATCAGTTGCGCCCGACGTTGATGAAATCGGTTGAGGCGCTGAAGGCAAAAGACATCAAGAAGTTTTTTCTCAAGGGGGCAACGGCGGCACTTGCCGGGGCCGATTTGCAGGAGATGGCGCGTACCGTGATTGAATCCAATAACGGAAAGTTGTTGTCATCACAGCTGCTCGCGCACAAGGACGAAAACGGCTATCGGCAAGTTAACGCCACCATCCAGATGACGGCGAACATACAGAACCTGCGTCAGGTGTTGCACGCCATCGAAGGCCGTGAGCCCTACTTGTTCTTGGACAACCTCACGGTGCGCGCGCAGGTCCCGTCGGGGTTTAAGCCGCAGCCCGGCTTTGAGCCCGAAATGTTTGTGCAGTTTGATGTGTCTGGGTTGGTGCCGATCACACCGGTTGCTGCGCCGGCCGATGCCAAGCCTGCCGCGGGCAAGACCACCGCGGGCAAGACCACCGCGAGCCAGACCCCGATTGAGGCAAAACCGATTGAGGCAAAACCATGACGCCGCGTTACGTCATCAGCGCAACGCTGGGCGTGCTGCTACTCGCGGCGCTGGCGATTATCGGTTGGGAAACCGACTGGGGCCGCGCCATCGGCGGCACCAACGGCTATGCGGGTATGAGCAAACGTGCGTCGCTAGATACCAAAGTATTGCCGCAATTTATGTTGGCACCATTGTCGCCGGCAGGCTCGGGATACCGCGAGATCGTCGAACGACCGCTGTTCATCCCAACGCGTCGGCCCGCGCCGGCAGGCAACAGCACGCAGATCGCCATGAAAAAAGGCCAGTTCCGTCTTGCGGGTACCACTGTCAGTGACCAATTGTCGGTGGCGTATTTATTTGAAACCAGCACCAACAAAACGCTGCGTGTGAATAAAGGTGCCGATGTGAATGGCATCACGGTGGCTAGTGTGAGTAGCAATCGTGTGCTGTTGAAGCAAGGCGACGAAACCGAGGAGTTGCTGCTGCGTAGCTCCAACTCGCCTAAACCACCACCACTGCCACCGCCACCGCCAGTTGCAGCCGCAGGGCAAACCCCGGGCGCGCCCGGCACTCCCCCGGGGATGGCAAACATGGCGCAGGGTCAGCCATCAATTGCAGGACAGCCCCCCGCTTTTTCGCCGCCTGGTGTTAATGTGCAACCCGGGTTGCCGCCCGGTGCAGCCATGAACGCGCCGCCAATGCCGAGTGGCATTAACGCCGGCGGGCCGCCGATGCCGGGTACGCAAAACCCCGCAATGACTAATCCAAATAATCCTGCCGCCATGCCGCCCGCAGGCGACCCGAATGAACCTGCGGTGCGCCGACGCCGTTTCCAGAATTTGCCGCAGTAACGAAACCAAAAAATGAACTCAACCTATTTCAACCGTTGGTCCCGCCGCATCAGCATCCTGCTGTTGTTTAGTGTGCTGAGCGCATGTGCGCTGGTGCAGCCGCCGAGCGATGAATCAAAACCCACCGCCGCTGCGGATGCCGCGCTCATCAAGCCAGCGACGGCGGACGCGGTTTTAGCATCTCCGGCACCGCAGGCGAGCAGCGCGAGCACCGCCGCCGGTCGACGCACCGCGCCGCCACCCATTCCAGATACGACTCGGCTGTACGCCGGTACTGGTCAATTTGTGAAGCCGCCATCCGCACCCGCCGCGGTCGCGAAAGGTCCCGAAGAATTCACGCTGAACTACGAGTCGCTCGATATTCGTGCGGTCGTTCAGTCGATTCTTGGCGATATGTTGCGCGAGTCGTTTTCGATTCACCCGCAGACCACCGGCAGCGTCACGATTCGCCTGTCCAAGCCCGTGCCGCGCAGCGAATTAATTCCGACCCTTGATATGCTGCTGCGTCAAAACGGCCAGATCATGGTGCGGGAGGATGGCATTTACAAAATCATGCCAGCCGCCATCGGCACACGCGGCTCGGTAAGCCCGCAGGTGATGACCACGCCGGCACAATTGCCGAACGGTTACAGCGTGCAAATTGTACAACTGCGGTTTGCCGGTGTGCGCGACATGCAGCGCATTTTGGAGCCTTATGCGGTTGAGCCACAGTCGTCGATTCGTATCGATGAGCTGCGCAATCTGGTGATCTTGTCCGGCACCCAACGCGAGCTTAAGCACATGCTCGAAGTGATTGATATATTTGATGTCGACTATCTCGCTGGCTACTCGGTGGGGCTGTTTCCCATGCAAACCGACGTGAAGGCGTTATCGGCAGACCTAGATCGAATATTCGGTGGTGGCGGCGCTGGCGCTGCTGCAACACCTAGCCCACTCGCGGGCATCGTGCGCATCGTGCCCATTGAGCGACTCAACGGTTTGCTGGTGATTACCACCCAACCGCGCTACTTGGAAGAAGCGAAGAAGTGGATTGATCGTTTGGATAAAGGCGGCGGTTTGGCTGGCGGCACACGACTCAATGTCTACCCGGTACAAAACGGCCGTGCGGATCGGCTCGCACAGTTGTTGTCTGATATTTACGGCAATCGGCAAGGCGGTACGACCGGCACCGGTGCCACACTGGCACCTGGCGCGCGACCCGCAACGACCACACCAACAACACCTGGCCAAGGTGGGGTAGGTGGTGGCGGCCAAGGTGGTGTAGGCGGTGGCCAAGGCGGCGCATTTGGCGCGTTCCTCTCCAATATCTTTCAGTCGAGCGGCACGGCGGTCTCAAAGGACACACGCATCATCGCCGACGACGACAACAACGCATTGTTGATTCTGGCGTCACCTGCCGACTACGAGACCATCCTCGCCGCGCTTCGCCAGCTTGACATCCCGCGCCGTCAGGTGCTTGTTGAAGTGCTGGTGGCGGAAGTCACGCTGACCGATGAACTTAAGTTCGGTATCGAGTGGTTTATCAATGCTCGCAACAACACTATCGGTGCGCTGCGCAATCTGGGTGGTGATAGTGGGATTCTTCCCCGCGTGTTGCCACAAACGCCGGGGCTCGGTGGTGCGCTTGATCCGCGTGGTACCTACCCCGGTACCGCAACGACCATCATTCCTTCCACGCCGGGGTTGCAGCTGATTAATTTAGTCGGCACCGATATTCGCGCGGTACTGCAAGCGCTGGGACAAGATGGGCGCGCAAGTGTGGAGTCGGCACCAAAACTACTGGTACTCGACAACGCCAAGGGCACCGTGAATGTCGGTACCCGTATCTCCGTGGTGACCGGCTGTTCAAGGGGCTCGGGCACCGGCGGCAATACCCTCACGACACGTCAGTACATCGACACCGGCGTGTTACTGACCGTCACACCGCGCATCAATGCCGGTGGCCGTGTCACGCTCGACATTAATCAGGAAGTCAGCTCGGCGGGTGCTTCATCAAGCAACAACCCACCCATCAACACGCGCAAAGCACAGACCACCGTCAATGTCGCAAGTGGCGAGACGATGGTGCTGGCGGGTCTCATCCAGAAAGATCGCGGTAGTGGAACGCAGGGTATTCCGTTGCTCTCAAAAATCCCGATCATCGGCGGTTTGTTCGGCACCCAGACATTCCGCAACAACCGTACCGAACTGGTGGTGCTGATTACGCCTACCGTAATTGCCAGCAATGATGAAGCGCGCGGCGTGACCGATGAGTTGCGCAAAAAGATGCCTTCGCTAGAGCACTTAATGCAGCGAAAGCCGGATGCTGCCGCGGCGAAATAAGCGTTTCGAAAAAGCAAAACACGACAAAGGGCGGGCGTTTTCAAGCATTAATGCCTGAAAACTCCCGCCAATGTTAGTGTTTTTTGATTATTGCTAAACCCAGCGCCAGCCGTGTTTACTGAAGTAGCGCGCTGCGGAACGCACAAACATACCGATGTGTTTAGCCCCTTTGCGCGACGCGTTGCCACCGGCGTGAACGATGCGGCAGTTCGCGACGCGATCGATGCGCGCTAACTTGGCAATGCGTTGGCTAAGATCAAAGTCTTCAAAGTACATAAAAAAGCCGGTATCAAATCCGCCAACTTCGCGCCAAACATCGCCGCGTAACAATAACCAACAGCCAGAAACAACGCGGCAGTCGGCGATCGGTGTGTCGAAGGCAACATCGCTGTAGTCGTAGTGGCGCAAATGGCGCGCGAAGCGCGCTTTCACCCACCCCGGCGCAAAGCCACGTAACGCCAGCGCAAATACGGTGGGATCGCGCTTGACTAAAAACTGTGCGGAGCCGTCCGGCGATTGCGCCACCGGCGTCACCGCGCTTGATGTCGATTCACGGTCAAGGTGCGCCACCGCGTGACTAATGGCCTCAACCGCTAGTTCGACGTCCGGGTTCAACAACAGCACAAAGTCGGCGTTGGTTCCCGCCAAGCCGGTATTGTTACCCGCGCCAAAACCCTTGTTTGTCGGTGTTGCGACGTAGGCATAGTGAATTGCGCCCGGTCCAGGCAGCGTCCAAAGCGCGCTATCGATGGCTGATTTTGTCTGCGCCGGTTCGCTGCGGTCACCCACGGCAGCGCACTCACCCGCGCCGTTATCAACGATTCGCAACTCGACCGCGCCGATGAGGACGAGCGCTCGCGCATGGTCAATCGCCGCGCGTAGACTTGCGAGAGTTTTGCCAAGCCAATGGACGTCTGAGTGATAGACGACGATACAAACCGCGAGCGAACGAGACATCAGAAAAGGATATCACGTGGCAAACGTCGGACGATGAGGCAGCGTGTGATCGCTTGCGAGTATGTGCCGCAGTTTGTGCAGCGCGCGATTATGTGGTGAAAAGCGCGGCGGCAGACGTGGCGGCAAACATGGTGGCAAACGCGGTGGGGCAGGTGGCGGCACACGCGGCAGGGCAAGCGGTGGAGCTCGCATATAATTTTTAGGCTGCACCCTATCCGCTTTTGCGTCGCTAGCGGTTTGCACGATTTGCATCATTCGCACTATTCATACCATTTGCACCATTTGTACCACTTGCACCACTTGCACCACTTGCGCCACTTGCATCAAGCCGCAATCTTATTCGAGGCCAGTTGAACGCATCCCGCACGCAGCTCAGCATCATCACCCCCGCCTTTAACGCGACTGCGTTCCTGCCGGCGTTGATTGCCTCGGTGGAAGCGGCCTATGTGGAGGTGGCATCGGCGCAAGTGAAACTTGAGTGGATTTTGGTTGATGATGGCTCCACTGATGACACGGCCGAAATATTTCGTGCAAGCGCCCAGCGACACGCCGATTGGCGAATGGTGCAACAGCCAAATGGCGGCGTTGCGTCAGCGCGCAACCGAGGGCTTGCGGAAGCTCGGGGAGAGTATGTTTGGTTTGTGGACGCAGACGACGTGATTGTGCCCGCAGCGATGACCGCGCTGGCGCAAGCGGCGGCAACCGGTGTTGACCTCCTCAGCTTTCAAGCCGAACGTTTCAGCGTCATTGATGGTGTAGAGACAAGCGCGAACGTCTATCGCCAAAAAAAATCCAGCCAGCCGCAGCGAGGACCCGAATGGGTCTCTGCGCTGATTTCGCAAAAAGATTGGAAACACTATCTTTGGCAATATTGGGTTCGCCGCGAGTTACTGGTGCGGCATTCAATACAGTTTCGTGTCGGGATCATCCACGAAGATATCGCGTTTGTGACTCAGGCCGCGTTGCTTGCTTCAAGCGTCTTGTATGTGGATACGCTCGCCTACCAGTACCGGGAGAATTCGAGCTCGCTTTCTCATCATGTTGACGATACAAAGCTGCTGGTCCGCATTGAAAGTTATTTTGCCGTGTTGGAACAACTGCGAACATTGAATACCAAAATCGCAATGCCTGCACCCACGCGCGCACAACTTGAGGGTGAAGTGATCGGGCAGGCGTTGCAAATATTTGAACTCGCCGAACAGCTCACCAACCCGACGAATCGACACGCGGTTCTGGTAAAAAGCCAACAACACCGTTTAGCCCAACAATTGTTTCGCGAGGTACACAACATCAAGCGTTTTCGTCAAGTGATGGTGATGTGGTTAAAGCAATCGGGTTTGTTACCAATTGGCGCGGCAAGTACCAAATGACAACAGCGCCATTTTTTGCTGCTTCGCGCGACCGTCACCACGCACAACAACAGTTTCCGGTGCTATGTGGCATTGCTATTGGCTTGGCATCGCTCGCATTACTGGTGGCACCCTTTCGCAGCAGCGCGGGCTTGCGTGCGTCGTGTTTTGTTTTCGCGTTCTTGATTCTGCTGTTTATCTGGGGCAAGACAAAAACGCGCAGCATCGTGTTGCCGCAGGGCACACTGTTCCGCGCCGGAATACTCTTGTGGGTGGTGAGCGTTTTTGCCTATAGCCTTGGCAGCGGGGACGTCATGACAAGTTTGGCGTCATGGCGCGGAGACGTGCTGACGCCGGTGCTTGCAGGGCTCGTTTGTTACAACTTATGCACCGGCCCCCAACAACTCAAACCCATCCTGCTTAGCCTGTTGGTGGGGTTGCTGGTCCTCGCGGGGATGGTGGTAGCCGACCCATTTCAGCCCCTCATCGGCACACACAGACCCCGATATATAAGCGTGGGTTGGTTATCGACTTGGGTCGTGTTGTTGGCGGGTTTGTTGCCGCTCGTCTGGCTGGTGAAGTGGCCCAAGCCGTTGGTAGCGCGCGCGCTGGGCAGCGTGGCATTCGCCGCCATTGTCGTTGCTGCCTGGTTCAGCGCCAACCGAATCGTTTGGCTATGTTTTGGTTTGATGTTCGGCCTGTATGTTGTTTTCAACGGGCGTGTCGGCCGTTCGATGCTGATCCGCATTGTGCTGGTTGCCGCCGGCACTCTAGTGGCGGGTTTGTTGTTCTACCTTGCCTCAACACAGCGTGCCAATGCGTTTCCCGATGCCGGGGTGAACGGCGTCAGCATCATTCAACAAGACGATCGGCGCACCATCTGGCGAGAGGCGATAAACACCATCCTAGACCGCCCTTTTGTCGGGCATGGCTACGCGTTGGAAGCCGCCAAGACGGCTCTGGCAGATCGTTTTGCAGAGCCGGGGTTTCGAGCGGTGTTCCGGCAAGCACACAATGTCGTGCTGAATTACGCGATTCAAATCGGCATCCCCGGCGCTCTTTCGTTGCTGGTACTGTTTGCAGGATTGACACACGCGTTTTGGCAACGGCGTCGCGACATGATGGATGTTTCGCCGTGCGCGCGCGTCGTTTCCACCAGTGTTGCCACCTGCGGGCTGATGTTGGTTGCGGGATTTTTTCTGCGCAACATGACCGACGATTTTTTTAGCCGACATGCGGCTTTGTTGTTTGGCGCGTCGGTGGGAATATTGCTGGCGGTGTGTGATTGGCAGGATGATCGCGTAGAACCTTAGGCGCTTGGAATCACCTGCCCTCAGAGAGGCGAACCGCCATAGATGACTAGAGGCAGCGGCCTAACGTGTTTACGCATTCGCGCAGCGAAGAAAATAATCGCGGTCTATCCCTGCTAGTTCTGCTGGCGACGGCCTAATCGGCAACGCGCTCGATCAAGTGTAGTCGAACTCATTGACGTGCACGATTAGCAACGATAACGGCTCTTCCGAAGCCCCAATATTGAGTAACGTCTGGAACCACGATCGCGACGCGGAGAAAGCCAGCGCGTATCAGCCTTTCCTCGATATCCAGTGCATAGTCGCGAAAACTTAGCACAGCTGAGCTGCCGCGCAAGCGGTCTCCATGGTATTCCGGCGGCAACAAGTGCGTGATGGTCCCATCAACACCTCGCACCGCACGCTCGACGGTCGAAGATCGATCAAGCCTAATCGGAACCGTAAAAATAAATTGCCCCCCTTCTCCTAACACTCGCCGCACTTCTGAAAAGCCTCGCTGGTCATCGGCAACGTGCTCGAAAACATCGGTACTGGTTATCAAATCAAACTTACCGGCTTCGAAACTTGTGCGCTCGACGTCCTCGCAACGAACCCCCTCAACCTCTTCGCCGGGTCTAACACCATCGAAATACTCGGAAAGGCTTAGCGTTCCCGCGTAGTGGTGTAAAAAAGCCACAAACGGACCACGCGAAGAAAACTCGTGGACCCTTGCGGTCTGTAAGCTAGGGACTCGACTACGAACGACTTTAGCCAGCGACATGTGCACTGCACTAGCCCGGCACGAAAGACAACGTACACCTAATTCTGAACGTCTGAGTCGAACCAACCAAGTTCCGCCACAGCAGTGACAAATTGACCTCTGAATGGCGAGATCGGAAATTTTCAATATTGAGCGCGTGGCGAAAAGCGTGCCGCGCAATGCTGTAAGTGAAGACA
This sequence comes from Burkholderiales bacterium, assembly GCA_014378085.1. The sequence goes on from JACMOJ010000502.1 coordinate 8,528, forward strand.
CCGTCGAAATTTCCATCACGAGAAACGCTGCGAATAATGGGGCTAATAATAGTGGACGCACCACAATTATTCTTATAAATTTATCAAATCAGGAGGCCATCGGGGAGCGCGGCGATTGGTCGAAATACCCTTGGATCAAACTAAAGATCCGTTTTCATTTTCGTTATCCGGCGACGAGTTAAACGACATGCTAATGCTTTCTGCTCTTTTGCCGAAATTCGCGGAAGAACAAAGAAACTTCTGGCTGCACTAGGCAATATGCCACGACCAAGATAAGGAACAGTATCGAATACGCGCTTCTCGCCTGTATTGAACACTAGCTCGAATTCACAACCGCTCAGTGGCTCCACAGATGTAACTGATTCCACGAATACCCCCGTCATTGTTAGCGAGGCGGCTCAATTAAAAAAAGCGCATCACCTTTAATCGCTAAAGCCCAATCAGCCATGAGACTTTCGCGATGAATTTCTACCCACGCTTGTACCAACCTCGCGTTCTTGATGGCAAGTGTCGCAGTCAAGAGTGCATCGTCTTCAATTAAAAATACCGCTTCTTCACTTCAAAATTTTGCGTGGATGTGCGGCGATTTATGTCGTTCGTCATCGAAGAAATACGTGCGGGTCTACATTCTTAATCGGACACCTCGGGAACCGCCGCGGATGGCCGAATTCAGCCGCCGACTCACGAGACGCCGTGGCCTTTGATGTAAGTCTCAAGAAAGTTAATGGTGTGCCCCATTTCGCGGATGATGTCTTTAACCACGTCGCCGATGGAGATCACGCCGACCACCTTGCCTTGCTCCAGCACCGGCAAATGACGAAAACCTTTGGCAGCCATTAGGCCCATACACGCCTCCAGCGGGTCGGCTAACTTGACAGTCATTGGTCCGCGCGTCATCACCTGACTGACCACCGTTTGGTTTGCATCAAGCCCGGGAAGCAGCACCTTAATGGCACAGTCTCCCTGGGTCACGATGCCAACCAGCACATCGTTGTCGATCACCAGCACCGACCGGACGCGGTTGTCGCGCATTTGTTGCAACGCCTTGAACACCATATCGCCAGAATTAACATGGATGAGGGCGCTGCTTTTCTGGGCCAGCACGCTTTTTACAGTGGTCACTCTAGTTCTCCTTATGGAGGGTTGGTTGGAAAAACATACGCATGTGCGATTCTATCGACACTCACCAGTGGGCGCATCGCCAAGATGGGCGTACGATGTGTCACGGCTTACGCGTTATGTCCCCGCGAACTGCATCCGATACAAGCCTGCGTACGCCCCATTTGCTGCGAGTAGCTCGCGGTGTGGTCCCACTTCGACAATACGCCCACTTTCAAGCACCACGATCCGCGACGCGTTTTCGATGGTGGAAAGGCGGTGTGCAACAACAATCGTGGTGCGTCCCTGCATGAGGGTATCCAGTGCGGTTTGCACCGCGCGCTCCGACTCGGTGTCGAGCGCCGAGGTGGCCTCATCCAACAGCAGAATCGGTGCATCTTTGAGCAACGC